>JAFZFL010000153.1 GCA_017555925.1 Bacteroidales bacterium
GCATATACTTCAATCGTTCTGCATAGCCGTGTTTCTTTCTCTTTTTTAACATAACAAAACCCCAAAAGTTTTTGTCTAACTTTTGGGGTTCATATCATTCAGACTTTCGGGGTTTTATTGTGTCAGAACTATTTCCCTGTTGGCAAAGTGAGACCTTTTTTCAGATTGATTGAAAAACTGATCAGAGAGCCTCCTCCAACAAGAAGGGAGATTCCTACCCAAAGTATTACAGCCTCCATTCCAAATATAAGCGGGTAAATAAGTATAATGAATGCACATACTATAATGCCTAAAGCCCAGGCTATAGTCCATCCCCATCCCGATCCTTTAATGTCGCTCATGTCACTTCCAATTCCAATAAGTGTAAATCCCTTGAACATAAGCCAGAATCCAAGAAAATATGGTAGCATTGCTGCTGTAAGTGCCGGCCAGAGAGTAAGGATAACACCTAAAACCATCTCAATGAGTCCGGAAATTATCAGCCATCCACGCCCCTTTATGCTGCGTGTGGTAGACATTACAAGATAAAAGATTCCGGAGACAAGGATTGTAACGCCAAAAATTATAGACATTGTGAGGTAACTTGTAAAAGGAAAGATAAATGTAAGTATGCCAAGCGCAAGAAAAATGATACCCAGAATTAGCGAAAGCCACCAGTATTTGAAGCATCCGTGGTATTTGTCGGTCAAATAGATTAAGATTTTCTCCATTTTTTTTAGATTTTTTATGTTGATTTTTAAAATTGAATAAATGTTTCATGCATAAAAAACAATTTGTTCGATTGGTATTTGCAATTGCATATACCGCTGTAGTTTCGCACAAAAAACAAACGAAGAATTATGTGTGAACGTACAATTTTTAAATCTGCAGCTGCATGCATATCTAAAAGGATATTGCTGCTTCTCTCTTCTCTTCTTATAGGAGGTGCCATTTATGCGCAACGCCTTTCAGTTGCCACCAATCTTGTGGGTTATGCCAATTTTGGAACAATTAACGGAGAGATTGGTTTAGGCCTTTCCAAACATTTCTCAATTTATATGCAGGGTAAATACAATCCCTTTACATATAAGGAGAATAGCCCCAGTCAATTTCAGAACAGACAAGCATCCGTTTCAATAGGTGGCAGATATTGGTTATGGCATATATGGTCGGGGTGGTTTGTTATGGGGCAGGCAGGCTACAGCAGATATAACAGGGGCGGATTGGCCGCAAGTGATACATTTGAAGGAGACGCTTATGGTATAACGTTGGGGGCAGGCTATGCTCTTATGTTGCACAAACACTTTAATATTGATTTTGGGGCAGGCCTTATGGGCGGTTTCGCAGATTATACAAAATACTCATGTCCCAAATGTGGAGTGATAGAGGAGAAGGGGAGAAAAATATTTGTAGCCCCCAATAATATTCTGGTACAGCTGTCATATCTGTTTTAACGGAGGGGAGTATGAAGATGATATATGTAAAGGTATATGGTTTTTGGGGTTTTACCCTCATGTTTGCAATACTGCTCCTTTGTGAATCTTGTGCTGTCAAACGCAAAGTGGAGCAACTCTCCTGCAATAATGCAACTGTAGGAGTTTCAATAGCAGATGAAGTTGTAATGGAGAATCTTGCCCCTACTTCCTACGATACTGTACCTGAAGAGAAAATTGCTGTTGTAGACAGGTTGGGAAAGGTTTATGTAATGGAGGCTGTAAGGGATGAGGAGCTTGGAGAAATGGTTATTTCAGAGAGGCTGGGAGCAGTGGTTGTGGAGGCAAAGTTCAGAAATGTGGCAGAACGGAATGGCTCTGTAGATATAGCTTTTGAAGTAAAGGTGCCCGGTAATATGCTGGCATCAGACTGGCAGGTAAGGATAACCCCTGTTATAGGCTTTCTTGGAAACAGAGTTCCGCTTCAGAAGATATATATTACGGGAAACAATTATAGAGCTGCTCAACTGAGAGGATATGAACTGTATGAGAAATTCCTTAGCTCAATTATTCCCAATGATGCCGATTTTCTCTGGGCATATACCAACAGAAAATTGTTGGAACTCTTTATTGAACGCAATTTCAAGAGTATAGCAAAACTTAAACAGGATTCTTCGTTTGTGGAGGAATCTGTTGGATCTGAACTGTTTGGGGTTAGCAGAAGAGAGGTTGTTGAACACTACACAAAAGAGCATCTGATAAGACGTAACGAACGCAGGATAGCCAATAAGGATAAGATGTTTGCAAAATATGTGAAGGTGCCAATAGAGAGTGAAGGAGTGAGGCTGGATTCTGTAATTAATAATCCCGACAGTTCAGTCATTTATCATTATACACATACAATAAAGGCAGAACGGGGATTGAAACGCATAGAACTGGTTCTTGGTGGAGAGATCTACAGGTTTGACAGATCTATCTATACCATGCCAGCTACAGAACCTCTTACCTACTACGTAAGCTCCCTTTCATCTTTTTCCGACACTTCCACCAGGTATACCAGAAGGATAGTGGAGCGTAATGCTATGGCAAACAGTGTCTCTTATATAGATTTCAAGCGTGGTGATCATATGGTCTGCGATACGCTGCGCAATAATTTTGCAGAGATAGCCCTGCTAAAGAAAACTATAAGGAATATTCTGGGTGATAATAATTATATAGTTGATTCACTGCTTATTACCGCATCATGTTCGCCTGAGGGAAGTTATAGTTCCAATAGGGTTTTGGCAAAAAAAAGGGCAGAGTCAATAAAAGATTATGTAATGGATTATATAAGGCACTATAGAGATTCACTTAATAATGAATTTTGGGAAATATCGTTGGATAGCAACATAATCCATAACTCTAAAGTGCTGCTGGAAA
>JAFZFL010000154.1 GCA_017555925.1 Bacteroidales bacterium
ATAATATACCCTTCCTAAATAGTACCAAGACTGAGCCTTTCTATTCTCATCCGTTCTATTTGAATAGTAACATACCGCCTTGGCTATGATTGAATCATTTGTAATATCTATATAATTTTTATCTATAGCCTGAGAGTAAAGCAATGAATATAGAGCAACCTCCCTTTCTGTTTTAAGTTGTTCAGGTGATATTGATTGGAGAATAAATAAAGAACTGTCGGGAAAATTTTGCATAAGCATCTCAGATCTCGCCAATTGATATCTTACTTGGTTAGGAAATGAACAACTTGCTATTATAAGTATAAATAATGGCAATATAATAGTTACCCTATTGGGCAATATTCTGGAACATAATTGGGACATAACTGGAACATAATAAAAACACTACAAATATACCAATTACACACATACATTCACAAATAAACTAATAAACTGATTATCAGAACTTACATCATAACAACATCAAACCATTCATATATAAAGAAAATATTGATACAAATACATCTTTTTATTGGTATTACATTTTATTTTGTATGTTACTACAAATCAATTACTTACATTTTAAGGTGTTATATTTTAACAATAATCTTGATAAAAAATTTGACATACCTTCGCAACAGCTTCAGATCTGAATACAAAATTTTGTTAAACTAAAAATTTAAAATCAATGAAACATACTATCAATTTTTTAAGTGCTTTTTTATTTGTCTTATTAGCCAACACTTCTACATTTGCTATGCCTGACGGAGATTCAAATCACAATTTACCCTCTGAAGAAGTTGATATCAGAACTGTAACTACACCTATAACCCCCGGATTTGAACGCTCTCTTATTGCTCCTGTACAAGTTTATTTGTATGGCGCAGATAATGAGATTGAGATTATATTCAACCGCAACTTTGGCAATATGTATATACAGGTTGTAAACCAGATGGGAATTACTGTCAATGCCTATGAATGTAATACAATGTATGAGCCAATTGTAAAAATAGACGCCCCAACATCGGCAGGCTATTACACCCTGTACATTTATGGAGCATCATATCAGGGAATAGGAACATTCAGCATATATTAATCAGGAAATAAAGTTACAACCGACAAACAAGGCTGGTTATATCCAACCTCATATATAATTGACTGAAGATGTAAATTATTTCTTATTTAAACGAAACTAAAACGGAGTGTTTCTGTTTCTCTAAAAAAGAGATTATGAAACACTCCTTACCATTTATTATTGTCATTATACTTGTAGCAGGCACTTTCAGAGCTGCCACTGCTTCTGCTATAACAACGGCTACCGGCTCTGCCACCGTTAATCCCAAATACAGCAATATTACCTTTACGCAAAACAACTCTTTAGATATTTATATACCGGATAACTTTGCCATTACCAAAGGAGGCAGAGGAGATGCAAACACCCCATATCCGGCAATAATAGCCATCTCAAACGACGGCACAAAAGATTACTCTGCCATAGCACAGATGCTCCAGGCCTTGCCCTACGGGTACGCAGTTGTAGCCATCGGATACTGCGACTCACTTCCATCCTCTGTTGCCAATATAATCTCTGCAATAAAATGGATAAAGGCCAACGGTCATAACTACAGACTCGACCCTCATAAAATTATCCTTTGGGGCAACTCCCACGGAGGATACCTTGCCGCTCTTGCAGCCTGTTCCGGGACATACCTTCAGGGATTCAACACAGAAATGGAGTTCTACAACTCCAACCAAATGGCACAGGCCCAATCCACTGAACAATATTTGCAGAAAATGGCAACCGAATTTGGTGCAGACAACACCAACAACGCCACAAAAGTACAAGCCATAATTGACCTTTATGGATTCATTCACCCTCCACAGGACTCACTTGTATCCGCATCCCAACAACCCTCAACACTATCTCCCCAACAGTTCATAACACCCCAAACGCCCCCATTTTTTATGATGTACGGAGAAGCCGACCCATATATTCCATACACCCAAGCCAACCGATTTGCCGACTCCCTCAAAAACGCAATAGGCTCATCACTTGTTGAATACATACTCATCCCATCACAAGGACACGGCGGAGAAATCTTTGAATCCCCACAATTCTCCCGACAGATTTTCGTATTCCTCAACAAGATTCTCTTTTAACCAATAATCATCTGCTTATCAAGCACTTACAAAACCGCCACCGCACAAAAAAAGGACAAACCTTGCGATTTGTCCTTTGTAGTAGCGGAGGCAGGACTCGAACCTACGACCTCCGGGTTATGAGCCCGACGAGCTACCAACTGCTCTACTCCGCGATGTAATTGGACTGCAAAGGTAAGGTTAATTATCTTACAGTCCAAATTTATTTTCACTTTATTTTGATTTTTTGCAAAAATCCTCCCTATACCATAAATTTAACCAATTCATCTTTTGGCAGTTGCTGTTGCTCTCCTGTCTCAAGATTTTTTACGTTAACAACTCCGTCTGCAATCTCCTGCTCACCAACTATGGCAAAGTATGGTATGCCTTTTTTGGTTGCGTAGTCAAACTGTTTCTTGAGTTTGGTATTGTCGGGATAAATCTCACAATTGATTCCTTTGGCTCTCAATGATGCTATTATCGGTAAAGAGTAATTTACCTCTTCGCTTCCCATATTTGAGAAGAGGATCTGTGTTCCGATAATTGCATCCTTAGGAAATTTGTCGAGTCCTTGAAGAACGTCATATATTCTGTCGGCTCCAAATGAGATTCCTACTCCACTCATATTTGGAAGACCAAAAATTCCTGTAAGGTCATCATATCTTCCACCTCCACAAATGCTGCCTATTGCAAAGTCTTTTGCTTTTACCTCAAAAATGGCACCTGTGTAGTAGTTCAAGCCTCTTGCGAGAGAAAGGTCTATTTCAACTTCCTGATTGATTCCGGCAGCTGTTATGTAGCCAAAGAGTTCTTCAAGCTCTTCAACACCCTTCATTCCGGCCTGTGAAGTTGCAAGAATCTCCTTCATTCTGGCAATTTTTTCAAGTGCCGAACCCTGCAACAACAATACAGGCTCAATAGTGTTTATTCCCTGCTCGTCAACTCCCCTCTCACGCAACTCCTCCTTAACTGCATCAAGGCCTATCTTATCTATTTTGTCAATGGCAACTGTAATGTCTACAAGTTTGTCGGGATGACCTATAATTTCACTCAAACCCTGCAATACCTTGCGGTTGTTGATTTTGATGCACACATTAATGCCGAATTTTGCAAATACCTCATCTACAATCTGTACAAGTTCAAGCTCGTTAATAAGTGATTTGCTGCCAATTACATCTACATCACACTGGTAAAACTCTCTGTAACGGCCTTTTTGAGGACGGTCTGCTCTCCATACAGGTTGTATCTGATAACGTTTGAATGGAAATACCAGCTCATTCTGGTGCTGTACAACAAAACGTGCAAATGGAACTGTAAGGTCATATCTCAAACCCTTCTCACAAACTTTCAACGACAAAGCGTTGCTGTTCTGCAGCATATCGGGTTCAACTTTTGAGAAGGCATCTCCTGAATTAAGGATCTTGAAGAGAAGCTTGTCACCCTCATCGCCATATTTTCCCAATAGTGTTGAGAGGTTCTCCATTGATGGTGTCTCAAGTGGAGCATAACCGTACTTTTTGAATACAGAACGTATGGTATCAAATATATAATTCCTGCCTGCCATCTCAGCAGGTCCAAAATCTCTTGTTCCCTTTGGTATACTTGGTTTTTGTGCCATTATTTTAAAGATTTAATATATTCATCAATTGCAACTGCAGCTTTTCTGCCTGCTCCCATAGCTAATATTACAGTAGCGGCTCCAGTTACTGCATCGCCACCGGCAAATACGCCCTCACGTGTAGTTTTGCCATCTTCTGTAGCCTCAATTCCACCCCTACGGTTCTTTTTCAATCCTCTGGTAGTATTTGCCACCAGTGGATTAGGAGCTGTTCCCAACGACATTATTACTGTATCTGCCTCAATCTCAACCATCGATCCCTCCTTAGGAGTAACTGAGCATCTGCCGCTCGCATCAGGCTCGCCCAAAATCATCTCCTCGCATTTCAAGCCGCTCACCCAGCCACGCTCATCACCTGTAACAGCTACCGGATTTACAAGGAATCTGAATTTCACACCCTCCTCCATGGCATGATGTATCTCCTCCTTACGGGCAGGCAATTCGGCTTCAGTTCTTCTGTAAATGATTGAAACGCTCTCTGCGCCCAACCTTAGTGCAGTTCTTGCAGCATCCATCGCCACATTTCCACCTCCTACAACACATACCTTCCTGCCAACAAAAATTGGGGTATGAGACTCCTCCTTATACGCCTGCATAAGGTTGTTTCTTGTAAGAAACTCATTGGCAGACAATACTCCATTAAGGTTCTCCCCCGGTATATTCATAAATTTTGGAAGGCCTGCGCCAAGTCCTATAAATATAGCTTTGAAGCCCTCCTCTTCCATTAGTTCATCAACAGTTATTGTACGTCCTACAATAACATTGGTCTCTATCTTCACACCAAGAGCCTTTACATTTTCAATTTCGGCTGCAACAACCTTATCTTTTGGAAGTCTGAACTCCGGTATACCATACATAAGAACACCACCGGCTTTATGCAGACTCTCAAAAATTGTAACATCATAACCCATTTTTGCAAGGTCGCTCGCACATGCCAAGCCACTCGGTCCACTGCCAATTACAGCCACTTTTATACCATTGGAAGCAACTTTATCAAGAGTGGAGACTCCGTTCTCACGGCTCCAATCCGCAACAAATCTCTCCAATTTTCCAATTGCAAGGGGCTCTCCCTTTACACCAAGCACACATGAACCCTCACACTGTGTCTCTTGAGGACAAACCCTTCCACAAATGGCAGGCAACGAACTGTCAATAGAGATAATTCTCGAAGCCTCTGCAAAATCACCCTTAACTATCTGTTCTACAAAAAAAGGAATCTTTACAGATACCGGACAGGCTG
>JAFZFL010000155.1 GCA_017555925.1 Bacteroidales bacterium
AATCATCTCAAGACCTTTGTTCATCATACTGGCAGAGTCTATTGTGACCTTTGCGCCCATACTCCAGTTGGGGTGTTTGAGAGCCTGGTGACGGGTGGCGTTCATTATGGTTTGTATGTCTGCATTGAGGAATGGGCCTCCTGATGCGGTGAGCAGCAGCTTTTCAATCTGTGCCATCTCTCCCTGAAGACATTGGAAAATTGCAGAGTGTTCGGAGTCAACAGGTATGATAGGGCTATTGTACTCTCTCGACAATGCTGTAATAATTGAACCGGCTGCAACAAGTGTCTCTTTATTTGCGAGCGCAATCACTTTGCCGCTCTTGATGGCATTGATTGTGGAGTCAACACCGCTGAATCCTACAAGGGCTGCAACTACAATATCAATATTGTCTCCCTTGACAAGTTCGTTAGCAGACTCAATTCCGGCAAATACTTTTATATCCTCTTTGTCAAGTGTATCAAAGACCTTGTTGTAGTGCTCCTTGTTACAGATAACTACACTGTTGGGCTTGAATCTTATGGCCTGCTCTATAAGAAGATCACTATTGTTGTTTGCTGTAAGCAGTTCGACTTCAAACATATCCGGATGTTTTCCAATAACATCCAGGGCTTGTCTTCCAATTGATCCGGTTGAACCTAATATTGCTATATGTCTCTTATTCATAACTGTTGTCTTGTTCAGAACTTTATGTACTCTACCGGATTTACCGGCTTGCCCTTATACCACAATTCAAAATGGAGGTGTGATCCGTTGCTCAATTTGCCACTATTGCCCACAAGTGATATGGGAGTGCCTGCTGAAACAATATCTCCTGTCTTTTTAAGCAGTTTGGCGTTGTGCTTGTATATTGACACTATGTTGTTATGGTGCTGGATCTGTATTACATATCCATTCAATTCGCTATAGTCTGCAGATATTACTGTGCCGTCGAGAACGGAGGAGACCACACTGTTTTCCGGGGCGGCAATATCTATATATGGGTGGTTTATGGCAGCGTTATACTCCTGGGTAATGACCCCGCTTATTGGAGGAAAGAGATGTAATCCCTCAATCTGTTCAATCTTTTGGGTCTGGGCCGACAGATTGAACTGCTCCTCTTTAAGTACTGTACTTCTCAATAAAGAGTCGTCTTTTGAGAAATCAGGAGAGTCTGCAAATTCATACTCCTTATATTGGGCTATACTTAGAACACTGTCAATCTTAATGGGTTCCTGTCCCTTTACAACCCTTTGGATATTGGCAACCTGAAGTCTCCACAGATTAATCTCATTCTGGAGGGAGTCAAGTTTTATTGTGTTTTGGATAAGCGTTCTGCGGCTCTCTGCAGAGGGGTATCCGGGAATAAATTCTCTAAGTGAGGTGAAAGAGATCAATGCAGTTACAGATGCTATAATGAGAATAACAGCAAGGAGCAGCGTAATGATGGAGATTATTCCGCTTCCTCTGAAGGAGAAGAGTACCTCATGTGTTGTATCATTGAAGATTGATACGCGGAATTTGTTGGAGAGCCTGTTTTTGCTCTTATTTTTTCTCTTTGATGCAGCCATATTATTTAAAAAGCATAACTTTGCAGTATGGACAGAATAATAGGTATAGACTACGGTAGAAAAAGAGTGGGTGTAGCAGTAAGTGACCCGCTTGGTATTTTTGCGTCTGCCCTCGAAACTGTTCCGGCTGCAAAGATAGTGGAATATCTCAAAAATTATACCTTAAAAGAGAAAGTGGGACGTTTTGTTGTGGGGTATCCTATGAATCTAAATAACAGGCCGGCAGAGGCGGCAAAGGATGTGGATGTTTTTCTTAAGGTATTGAAGAAACAATTTCCGGATATTCCCGTTACATTGGAGGATGAGAGGTTTACATCGCAGTTGGCTATGAAGGCGATGATTGCGGGTGGAGTAAAGAAATCAGACAGAAGGGAGAAGGGATCGGTAGATAAAGTGAGTGCAGCCATCATCTTGCAGACATTTCTGGATAGGGGTGGAATGTAGCAGGTTCTGTCGGGAAAAAGAAAAATGATAAAAAATTAAATATATGATTTTACCTATTTATGTATATGGTTCAGGCGTGTTAAGGGAGAGAGCGGCTGAAATTGATGTAAACAACACTGAGGGTTTGCAGGAGCTCATAGAGAATATGTTTGTAACAATGAGGGAGTCTGATGGTGTGGGGCTTGCTGCTCCGCAGATTGGCAAGTCGATTAGACTTCTTATTGTTGACGGCTCTGATCTTGTTGAGGATATGCCTGAGTTGGAGGGCTTTAAAAGGGTTATGATAAACCCTGTTGCAACCTGGGAGAGTGAGGAGACTGCAGAGTATTCTGAGGGATGCCTGAGTGTTCCGAACATTCATGCAGATGTTGTGAGACCTGCGAGCATGAAGGTCA
The DNA here is from genome assembly GCA_017555925.1 of Bacteroidales bacterium. The sequence continues at coordinate 2,390 of JAFZFL010000155.1, forward strand.
AGTATCTTGATGAGAATCTTCAGGAGAAGGAGGAACTTTTTGAGGGTTTCGCCTGCCGCATGGTACAGCATGAGATGGATCACCTCGACGGCCATTTGTTTGTAGATCATGTGTCGCCAATACGCAAGAAGATGATTCAGGGCAAACTGAACAATATAGCAGCCGGGAAGGTGCGTACACATTACCGTATAGTAAAGAAATAGTTATAACATAGCCTTATGGGAGCATTTCACGCATACGATATCAGAGGTATTTACAACAAGGACTTTGACAAGAGTGTTGCCTACAAGGTGGGATTCTTTTTGCCGGAGCTGCTCGATGCCCGGAGAGTCCTTATTGGCAGGGATGTGAGGGTCTCATCGCCTGAAATCAGGGAATATCTTGTCAAGGGAATTACTGATGCCGGTGCCGATGTGGTTGATATGGGGCTTGCAACAACTCCCATGGTCTATTTTGCCACTGCAAAGTATGGATTTGCAGCCTCGGTCCAGATTACTGCCTCACACAATCCAAAGGAGTACAATGGAATGAAGGTGTCGCGTGCCAATGCACTGCCGGTGGGGTATGATACAGGTTTGGGTGTTATTGAGAAGTGGATAGCAGAGGGAAGGGAGTGTGTGCCGGCAAAAGTTGCTGGAAGCGTGGAATATATTGATATAAAAGAGGAATACATTGCCTTTATGAAGAGATATAAGGGCAATTATTCAAATCTCAATATTGGAATTGACATTTCAAATGGCATGGCCGGACTTGTCATTAAGGATATTCTTGGTGAGGAGCTGCATAGTTCTGTTGTTCCACAGAATGAAGGCGCTGTCCATTATATTTTTGATGAACCCGACGGAACTTTCCCAAACCATGAGGCCAATCCGCTTGTGCCGGAGAATATTGTTGATTTGCAGAATCTTGTAAGGGAGAAGGGGTGCGATGTAGGTGTCATTTATGATGGAGATGCAGACAGAGTGATGTTTGTAGATGAGAACTCCCGTTTTATCTCGCCCGACCTTATGATAGCCCTTATGGGACATTACTGGTTGGAGGAGCGTGGCTTTAAAGGAAAGGTGATTCAGGATATACGCAGTTCAAAGGCTGTAGGCGAGTATCTTGCTCCAATGGGAGGAGAGATGTATACCTGGAAAGTGGGCAGGGCATTTGCTGCCCATAAGTTGAGGGAGATTGATGGAGTATATGGCGGAGAGCTTGCAGGACACTACTATTTCAAGGAGTTCTTCTATTCCGACAGCGGTATAATGGCTTCACTCATAATTCTTGATATAGTGGCACAATTGAAGAGGAGAGGTGTAAAACTTTCCGAAGCAATAGCAAAGATCGAGCGCTATAAAAATTCCGGTGAAATAAATTTTAAAATTGAGCGCAAGAGGGAGGCGATGGATGCAGTCCGTAACTGGTTCATTTCACAGGAGCAGCCAACAGCTCAGATGGATTTTGACGGATACAGAGTTGAATTTCCTGATTGGTGGTTTAATATACGCCCTTCAAATACAGAACCTTATCTGCGCTTTATTGCAGAGGCTGCAACTCAGGAGCTTTTGGATGAAAAGGTGGCAAAGGTG
>JAFZFL010000156.1 GCA_017555925.1 Bacteroidales bacterium
CGTATAGTACCTCGTAAGATGGGTTGTAAAGAACCTCAGTTGCGCCGGTAATACCGTACTTGCTCAAATCAATTGTTGACATAAATCTAATTATTTATAGGTTTTTATTATTTACAGTGGCAAATATAATCAAAATAGCTTTAACTGCCGCTATAGATACTATCAAATATTTTGCCAAAAAAGTTGTAATTTTGTTTTAATGAATTTATGGCAATGATTAAAGGGATTCTGAAACAATATTGGGGGTATGATTCTTTCAGGCCAATGCAGGAAGATATAATAAAATCTGCATTGCAAAAGAAAGATACTCTGGCACTTATGCCTACAGGTGGAGGAAAGTCGGTATGCTTTCAGGTCCCTGCAATGGCAACTGACGGAATATGTCTGGTAGTATCACCTCTAATTGCCCTTATCAAGGACCAGGTACAGAATCTCAACAGCAGGGGAATCAAGGCACTGGCAGTTTACTCCGGCATGTCATACCACCAGATAGACATAGCGCTTGACAATGCAATATACGGAGATTTCAAGTTTCTCTATGTATCACCAGAAAGGCTCCAGACCCAACTCTTCAAGGAGAGGGTGCGTAGGATGCAGATCAGCTACCTGGTGGTAGATGAAGCGCACTGCATATCGCAATGGGGCTACGATTTCAGACCTGCATACTTGGAAATCAAGGAGATAAAAAGCATAATAGGGGATGTTCCAACCATAGCGCTCACTGCAACGGCAACCAAATCTGTTGCGGAGGATATTATGAGGATCCTTAATTTTGCGGAACCCAACATAATATCGTCGGGATTCGAAAGGAAAAACCTCTCATATGTGGTGAGGAATGTGGATGACAAGTTCGGGAACATGCTCAAAGTATGCAATGGAGTTCCAGGAACCGGAATAATCTATGTCAGAGAAAGGAAGAGGTGCGAGGAAATATCCTCATTTTTGCGACAAAATGGCATAACAGCCGACTTCTATCACGCAGGATTGAGCAAGGAGCTCCGCAATGCAAAGCAGGATGCATGGAAGAATGATGAAATCAGGGTGATTGTAGCAACCAATGCCTTTGGAATGGGCATTGACGAGCCGGATGTGAGGTTTGTTGTACACTACGATCTTCCCGACAGCCTTGAAGCATATTTCCAGGAAGCAGGACGTGCCGGCAGGGACGGCAAACGCTCTTACGCAACCTTATTGTGGAACAGCACCGACATCTCCCGCCTCCGCCAGATTCATACCATATCATTTCCAGATATACAGTACATTAAGGATATATATCAGAAGGTATTCATCTACCTTAACATACCGTACGAGGAGGGTAGGGACAGCGTAAGCAAATTCAACCTTATAGAGTTCTCAAAGAAATTCTCGCTGAACTCCGTATCTGCTTTTTACGCAATCAAATATCTTGAACAGGAGGGATATTGGGAGCTTACAGATGAACTTGACAATCCGTCAAAGATAATGTTCACCGTAGGGCGCGATGAACTGTACAAGGTACAGATAGACAACCCTGAACTTGACAAATTCATCAAATCTGTATTAAGGATATACACAGCACTCTTCTCAAGGATAACTCCAATTGACGAGGAGTATATTGCACGCTGTACAATGGATTCTGTAATGGGTGTGAAGGAGAAGCTGAAACAGCTATCAAGGCTCCATATCATAAAATATATTCCAAGGGTAAGGACTCCGCTCATTATCATGAACACAGAGCGTCTGGTTGAATCCAACCTGTATATTTCCCAAAAAAGATACGAAGAGAGAAAGGGGATGTTCCAGAAAAGGATAGAGAGCATGATCTCATATGTAAAGGAGACAGGAGAGTGCCGCAGCCGCATGCTTATAGACTATTTTGGCCAGCCAGCAGAGAGTGACTGCGGAATTTGTGATGTATGCCTTAAAAACAAGAACCTGGGCAACATAAGGCAGCGCAAAAATGAAGTTCAGCAGCATATACTCAAGATGCTTGAGGCAAACAGCGGAGCCATGAAGCTTGCAGCACTCGAAACAGCTGCAGCAGACCAGTACAGCTTTTATCTCACAGTATTGAGAGAGATGATTGACAGTGGAACAGTTGCGCATACAGCAGACGAGATAAAAAAAATGTAGCGCATTTTCTTGCGCTACATCAAATTATTCAATTGCCTTATATAATCCTGAATTTTCTCCTGCTCATCATCTGTCAGATCTCTTCTTCCAAAAAGTTTCAGTCTGCCTCTTTTCCAGATGCCTGTAACAATCTTGCCTGAAGCCTTTACAAGATATCCCTCTCCATGCCTTCTGTTCTTCTTGTAGAACCCTATGTAATATTCATACTTTATAACATCGGAAATAGAAGAGTCATCAATAATGCGTTCTATTCCAAAACCATTTCTCTTGAAAGTAGGCTTGTTTTTGTCCTGAAGATACTCACCCAAATAGATTCCTTTGGTATGGGTAAAAATTGAAGTTGAATCTGTAATTTCACCTAAAAGGTAAAGTTTATTATAATACATCCCTTTAGGAGAACCGGGCTCATGCGGCTTTTCCAGTTTTTCAAGACGGTATAAAACTTTAGAATAATCACTTGTCAAATTACCCAAAACTCTGACTGCCCCAAGCAATGAGTTTGCCTTACGCGTTGCTGAATCACCATAATATCCACCCGTTTGGGCGTTCGCCAAAACAGGCAGAAGCAACATTAAAAGTAATATGCAATATTTCCTTATCATATCAGATCATATTTTTCAGCTGTCTCATAAAATCATTTACCTTCTCCACTTCTTCAGGTGTGGGTTCAGCTTTAGTACCTACACAAATACGTCCTTTTTTCCACACCGCTTTTACAATCTTGCCATTGCTTCTTACAACAAACCCCTCACCATGTCTCTTGTTCTTTCTGTAAAAACCTATATAATACTCATAAACGACTTCTTTAGAGTTTGAAAACTCATTAAGTGTCCTGTCAACTCCAAAACCGTTCCTCAAAAAGGTTGGCTTGTTCTTAACCTGTATATATTCTCCCATATATAATCCCCTTGAATGGGAAAAAATTCCAACTGAATCTGTAAACGTGTCCAAATAATAGAGCTTATTGTATTTCAGAGGTTTGGGTTCACCATATTTGCGGATTTTTTTTGGTACGGGTTTATACGTCACGTGACCCGACATGCCAATCCGGCCCATATCACCTAATGAAAATAATTTCTCCATGGCCGTAGTTACAGTATAATTTGTACCATCCGATTGTCTTCCTCCTTTATCCTGCGGAAACACAACTCCACACAACAGCATAAATGCTATCAAAAACC
>JAFZFL010000157.1 GCA_017555925.1 Bacteroidales bacterium
AACCATATTGCCATTTTTTTGATGATTTCAATACAATTTGGGTGCAAACATCGGAGAATGACAAAACATTGCATACTGTAAGTCAGATTACGGAACAGCTCCTCGAAAAGGGGGCTCACAGGGGTTCTTTTATAGTTGGAGTTGGTGGCGGAATTACTACAGACATTACAGGATTTGTAGCCAGCACATATAAAAGAGGGGTAAAGTTCGGTTTTATCCCAACAACATTGCTTGCGCAGGTAGATGCCTCAATTGGCGGAAAAAATGGTGTGAATTTCAACTCCTACAAAAATATAATAGGAACAATTACCCAACCCGAGTGGATATATATTTCACCGCAGATGCTGTCGACCCTCAATCCAAGGGAGTTCAGAGCTGGAATAGCTGAGGTGCTCAAGACCTTTATATTGTTTGACAAGGAGTATTATAAGATAGCTGCCGGCTATTTTTATGAGCTTCAGCAAATCCTGAAAGAGCATGACACTTATGCTCCATGCGGAGTGTTCCATAAACTTCCGCTTCTGACCGATATTATAGGCAAATGTGCTGAATACAAGTGCGGTGTTGTTGAACGGGATGAGTTTGAAAGAGGGGAGAGGAGGCTGCTCAATTTGGGCCATACCTTTGCACACGCTATAGAGAAGATTTGTGGGGAGGTTTCAGAGAGTGAAAATGGCACTATGGGTATTATGCATGGAGAGGCCGTATCAATAGGAATGGTGCTTGCTGCAAAGTTGGGAGTGAAGATGGGTTTGGCAAAGGAGGAGTTTGCGCAGATGCTTGAGGCAGATCTAAAGCGTCTGGGACTTCCGGTTGGTGTGCCTTGTAACCCTGCAACGGGCAGGCAGATACCAATGGACGAGATGATAGAGGCTCTCAAAAAGGATAAAAAAGCGAGTGGGGAGTATATAAACTTTATTGTACCGCAAGATTTGGGCATGGTAAAGGATATGAAGATATTAATTAAGGATTTGGAGGAATTTGCAGGTGATTTGTGTTAGTGTACAGGAAAAGAGCTTGAAAGGCTGTCTGGAGGCGCTCAAGAATGCACCTATGGCGGAGTTGAGGGCAGATTTGTGCAAACTTACCTTGCACGAACTGGAGAAGGTTGTTGAGTCACATCCCAATCTTCTTATTACTTGCAGGATAGCAAACAGCTCCATTGAGTTTGCTAAAGAGCAGATAATAACAGCCATAAGGAAAGGGGCAAAGTATGTGGATGTTGAGATTGAAGCTCCGGTTGATTTTCTTGAATATGTAAAGACTTATGCCCAGGTCAATGGTGCCAAGGTTATTGTTTCGTATCATAATTTTGATGGAACACAATCGATAGAGGAGCTTGAACTTATAGCCGATATATGTAAAAGGAAAGGGGCCGATATTGTAAAGATAGTAACAACAGCACACACTATTTCTGATGCTGTACGTACACTTAGCCTTTATAAAAGAGGTAATTGGGCCAAAGAGTTCAAGACAAACAACTACTCGGAGCAGAAAGATGTGATGCTTCTTGCTTTTTCTATGGGCAAGGCCGGACAGTTCAGCAGATATGTATCGCTTAAAATGGGCGCGCCATACACTTATGTATCTCTACCCGATGCTGCAACCGCTCCAGGACAATATACAATTGTACAAATGGAGGAGCTGCTTGCAAAGGGAGATCTGGCACTTGATTACAGCTTCTCAAAATCATTCACTTCTATACCTTGTTCAAAGAGTGTGGCGCAACGTGCAATTTTGGCTGCCGCATTTGCCAAAGGTACAACACGTTTGAGCAATTACGAACCTTGCAATGACATTACAGGTGCATTGCGTGTAATTGAGCAGTTCGGATGCAAAGTTAAGGAGGTTGAAGAGGGAACAATAGAGATTGTGAGTGGTGGCGTGGCTGCAATAAAGGAGAATTTTGTAAAATCTTTGAAAACAGGAGGAGACAGCTCCAGATTTGAAATATATACAGGGGAGTCTGGCCTTTTGACCCGTCTTCTTATACCATTTGCAGGGTATCTTACAGATTCTGCCTGCAGGGAGAGCGAGATCTCAGGAGGTGATGTTACAATAAATATTGCCGGCTCGGGTTCTATACTTGGCAGGAATATGGAGAGTGCGGCGGCAGCTGTAAGGGCTACAGGGGCAGAGTGTTCAACCTCAATCAAGTCTGGAAGTGAAGGTTATTTGCCGTTTGAAATAAAGGGCAGGATAACACAACCTCATATAAAGGTAAGTGGCAGGGAGAGTTCACAAACCATATCGGGATTACTGATGATGCTTCCATTGCTGCCTTATGATACTACTCTATTGGTGGAGAATCCGGCAAGTATACCATATATAGAGCTTACAGTTGATGTGCTTAAGGAGTTTGGCATCTCTTTACAGAAGACAGTTTTGGAAGATGGTAATTTGCTCTTTGCAATATCGGGAGGCCAAAATTATCAGACTGCCGATTTGTATCTTGAACCGGATTGGAGTTCTGCAGCATTTTTTGCTGTAGGATATGCATTGGCATCAATGAAGGAGCATGTACAATATTGCATAAAGGATATGAAGATAGGTACAAGCCAGGCAGATGAGGCTGTGCTGGCAGTGTTGGAGAGTGCAGGAGTTAATGTAAATGTAAAGCTGTCGGGAAGCAAAGAGGGATTGTATGATATTATAATTGAAGGAGATAAAGGGTTGAAAGCTTTTGAATTTGATGCAACAAATGCTCCCGATCTCTTCCCAATTTTGGCAACTCTTGCCATGTTCTGTGAGGGATGCTCTTCAATTAAAGGTGTAGGTCGTCTGTTGGAAAAGGAGAGCAACCGGGCTGAAAGTATATATACGGAGTTTACTGCAATTGGAGCAGATATAGAGATTGTTGGGGATTACATGTACATAAACGGCAATATGAAGGTTGGAGAGCCGGATAGAGGAACTTTATGCGAGGAGGAAATCTCTAATTTGCATAGCCATAATGACCATAGAATAGCAATGAGCCTGATTATTGCTTCGATGTTCATAAATGGTTCTATGTTTTTGGATGACATAAAGTGTATTGACAAATCTTTCCCATCATTTTTGCGTAGGTTGTGATTATTTTTGCAATTGGAGTGGTATTGAATATTTTTATTGATTTGGTATGAACAGTTACGGAACGAAATTCAGAATATCTA
>JAFZFL010000158.1 GCA_017555925.1 Bacteroidales bacterium
GCTATTCTAAATGAAATGGCCAAAAACCCCAACATAATACTCTTTATTGATGAAATGCACACACTGGTTGGAGCAGGCGGCGCAGCTGGTTCACTTGATGCTGCCAATATGCTCAAACCGGCTCTCGCAAGAGGCGAAATACAATGTATTGGAGCCACAACCCTTGATGAGTTCCGCCAATTCATTGAAAAAGATGGGGCGCTCGAAAGACGCTTCCAGAAAGTTATGGTGGAGACAACCAATTTTGAAGAGACTCTTCTTATACTCCAAAACATAAAGGATAGATACCAGAAACACCACAATGTAATATATACCGATGATGCATTGAAAGCATGTATCAACCTGAGTGAAAGGTATATTACAGACCGTTGTCTTCCCGACAAAGCAATAGATATAATGGATGAGGCAGGAAGCCGCGTACATTTGAAAAACCTCAAAACACCTAAAAAAATTCTTGAAGCGGAGAAGAATCTTGAATATGTAAGGGAGAAGAAGAGGGAGGCCGCTTCACAGCACAGCTTTGACGAGGCTGCTCTATATAGGGATCTTGAAAAGAAGAGTGCTGCCGAACTTGAACAGATGCAGGAGAAATGGGCTCAGAAACGGGGTAAAAGTCCAGATATTGTAGATAAAGAGGATATAGCCGAAGTACTTGGAATGGCTACCAATATTCCTGTAAACCGTATAGCAGAGAGCGAGGGCAACAAACTTATGAATATGGCCAAAATACTTGGAGAGAAGATTATTGGCCAGGATGATGCCGTAGAAAAAGTAACACGCGCAATACAAAGGAACAGAGCGGGACTGAAAGATCCCAACAAGCCTATAGGCACATTCCTGTTTCTGGGGCCTACAGGAGTGGGAAAGACCCAGCTTGCCAAGATGCTTGCCCAATATATGTTTGACACCCAGGATGCACTTATACGTATAGATATGAGTGAATATATGGAAAAACATGCTGTAAGCAGGCTTATAGGAGCGCCTCCGGGTTATGTAGGATATGATGAAGGAGGACAACTGTCGGAGAGGGTAAGGAGAAAGCCCTACTCTGTTGTACTTCTTGATGAAATTGAAAAGGCACATCCCGACATATACAATATACTGCTGCAAGTGCTTGATGAAGGCAAACTTACCGACAGTAACGGACGCAGGATTGACTTCAGGAATACCGTTCTTATACTTACCTCAAATATTGGTACCAAAGAGCTTAAAGATTTTGGAAAAGGTATGGGTTTTGCCAACTCCACCAAAAGAGATGTTGCCAACAACAACCGTGAAATTGTAGAAAAAGCCATACAAAAGACATTCACTCCTGAGTTCATAAACAGGATTGACGAGCAGATACTCTTCAATTCACTCACCAAGGAGAATCTTGAAAGGATTATAGATATAGAGCTTAAAACTCTTTACCAGAGGGTAAAACAGATAGGATATACACTTAAGCTTACCCAGAGTGCCAAGAAATTTGTTGCCGAGGCAGGATACGATCCACAATATGGTGCAAGACCATTGAAAAGGGCTATCCAAAGGTTTATAGAGGATCCGGTTGCAGAGGCTATTATCTCCAAAAAGATTAAACCGGGAGAGTCAATAACTCTCACCTTGAGCAAAGATAAAAGTACTACAGAAGTAAGATAGAGGATAATAAGATTGAGTTACGGAAGCTGCAATAGGAATTTGCGGCTTCCTCTGTTTTTTATAGGATAGTATCCCATATTTGCCATTTTGCATAAAAGCGCATCATCAGGATGGGCAAGTTGTTCCATAAGGGGAAGCTGTCCACCAGTCTCAGCTGTTAATCCGTCTGAAAGGAGCGCTGCAAGTTTTCTTGCCGACAGCCTTTCATAACTGATTCTCTTTACATAATATGAAACAGGCTCCCTTTTTGCCACCTCCTCAAATCCCAAACTTCTGTAAACATTCCCATCTGACCACTCTTCATCTGAATAACTCATGACCTCAACCGGACGAGTGCATTTGTTCCTCAAACTTACATCATTCAAAAAGGTCTTGAGCAAACGGCCCATACCCCCTACAACTCTAACATCCGGCAAAGAGACATATCTGACCCACTCAAATGAATCAAAGAGAAGAGGTTCTCCAATTGCATTGCCTCCATCTCCTCCCAAAGATATATTCCTGGGCATTGGTCTTGACGCGGAGAATGCTGCTGCAGCAACTATTTTTTGCCCATACACAAGAGCATACCTGAATTTGCTCTTTGCATAACCGTAGGAATGATACCTACCAATAAAATCCTTTATCTGCATATCCGACAGCTGACTACATATTTTTCCGCTCTTTACATCTCTGCAAATCTCGCCATCAACAGCCACGACACTGCATTTTCTGGCAAAAACACTTTTGAATCTGCCCAACCTTGCCAAAATTCTCTGCTTTACAATCTCCTGATTGCTAAACCACCTGTCTTCATACAAATAGAGTTTATCCCTTACAGAGAATAATTCATCATTAAGAGAACATAATTCATTTTCAGCTCTTCCCGACATATGGAAGAAATCAGATACAGGAACAAGAGTTATAACCAAACTGCTTTGTGGAAAATAGAAGAGCAATCCCTCCCTGACAAAGGGGGTATCCAATGAATTGGCAAACGATGTAAAGCCACTTACAAAATCCTTTGGCATAGCATCTAATAGTTATCAGTTGTCTGCAATCATTCCAATTTTACCTGAAACAAAAAAAAGAGGACTTCAGATGAAGTCCTCTTTTCTGGTGATCCGCCTGGGGCTCGAACCCAGGACCCCAACATTAAAAGTGTTGTGCTCTACCTGCTGAGCTAGCGAATCAGTCCCTTTTTCCCTGCGGTCAGAACTCTTTAGCAGTGCTCCGTTCCGTTTGGGATTGCAAAGGTAGACATTATTTTTAACAAACCAAATTTTTTTAAAGAAAAAAACTAAAAAAAGTGGATTTTTTTCTAAAAACATTCAATTTTCACTCAAACCCGAACCTTTTTTAGCAAAAAACATTTAACAACTGTTTAGATTTTTAACTAATTTTACAGAATCTAAATCAAATGAAGAAAAAATATGGCATTTACAGAACAGGATATTGAGAAATTTACACAAAGGGCTGTTGAATTATTCAAACAGGGGTACAGTTGTTCACAAAGTGTTGCAGGAGCATATGCAGAATACTATAAAGTTGACAAAGATCTTATTTTAAGAATCGCTTCATCATTCGGTGCCGGAATAGGCAGAATGAGGGAGACTTGTGGTGCTGCATGCGGAATGTTCATCCTTGCCGGTCTGGAGTGCGGAAGTACAGATCCAAAAGATGCTGCGGGTAAGGGGGCAAACTATAAGGTGGTACAAGAACTTGCTGCAGAGTTCAAAAGAGAGAACGGTTCATTAATTTGTGCAGAACTTCTTGGCTTGCGGCCTATGGCAGGAGAAAAGGAAGGGGTCAAATGTTGTGATAACGGAGAGTCAATGACCTCTCCTACACCACAGGAGCGCAATGCAGAGTACTACAAAAAACGTCCTTGCGTTGAGATGGTAGAGACAGCTGCCCGCATATATGGAAATTATCTTAGCAGTTTAACAAGTAAAATATAGAGTTTATGAAAAAATTATTATTGGTTGCCGCATTGCTTGTTACAATTGTTTTCACAGCAAATGCACAAGGTGGGAACGGCTACAGAAATGCCATTGGTGTTAGAGGCGGATACGGAGTTGAAGTTTCGTACCAGAGATATGTAGTTCCACAAGGAAGGATTGAAGGTACTATAGGTATAAACCGCTATGGATTCAGCTTTGAAGGCATGTATCAGTGGATGTTTGACTTTCCTGTAAGCACTGCAGGCATATGGCAATGGTATGCCGGAGCCGGTGTTGGAACAGGCGTATGGTCAAATAAGGATTTTGATGCAGGCTTTTGCCTGGGTATTCTTGGACAAGTAGGTATAGAGTATACTTTCAATATTCCTTTGATATTGTCATTGGACTACAGGCCGGGAATCTATTTTGTACCGGGCACAGGCTTTGATTGGACCGGCTTTGCCTTGGGTATAAGATACTGCTTCTAGACATCTACTCCAGACCCATTTCGGCAGCCTTCTGCTCCATAAGGGCATAGGCCTGCTCGTAATTGTTCTCTATTTCCCCGTCGAGAATAGCATTTTTAATATACTCTTTAATAATGCCTATCTCTTTGCACGGGGTTATTTTATATCGCTCCATTATAAGCTCTCCCGAGATAGGGTTATTGAAGTTGCGTACTCTATCCTTCTCCTCCACCTCAACAAGTTTTTGGCGCACAAAAGCAAAATTATCTTTATGCTTGCGGACAATCTTGTCATTCTTTGATGTGATGTCGGCCTCACATAGAGTCATAAGATCATTTATATCATCACCTGCATCAAAGAGCAGACGTCTGATTGCCGAGTCTGTAACCTCATCCTGAGCAAGCGCAATTGGACGCAAATGGAGCTGCACCATCTTCTGCACATATTTCATCTTCTCATTGAGAGGCATCTTAAGCTGTTTGAAAATAGCGGGCACCATTTTTCCGCCAATATAATCGTGGCTATGGAATGTCCACCCTATTCCAGGCTCATACTTCTTGGTCTGGGGCTTTCCTATATCATGAAGCAGGGCAGCCCACCTCAACCATAAGTTGTCGGTATTTGGACATATATTGTCAACCACCTGCAATGTATGGGCAAAATTATCCTTATGTCCACGCCCCTCCTGTGTCTCAACACCTTTCAGATTGGAGAGCTGAGGCAATATCTGAGGAAGAAGCTCTGTCTCTTCAAGCAATTTGAAACCTGTTGACGGTTTTGGAGAGAGCATGATTTTATGAAGCTCCTCACTTATTCTTTCACGCGAAAGAATCTCAAGCCTGTTTTTGTTTCGTCTGATAGAGTCTAATGATTCAGGCACAATTGTAAATGACAACTGGGTTGCAAAACGGATAGCCCTTATCATACGCAGAGGGTCGTCGGAATAGGTTGTATCGGGATCCAACGGTGTACGTATAAGACCGGCCTGAAGATCCTGAACACCTCCAAATGGGTCTACCAAATTTCCAAAGTCCTCTTTCTGAAGACTGAAAGCAAGTGCATTTATTGTAAAATCTCTACGTCTCTGGTCATCTTCAAGAGTTCCATCCTCAACAATAGGCTTTCGGGAATTGGCCCTGTATGACTCTTTGCGCGCACCCACAAATTCAATCTCCATACCGCAATAACGGAACATTGCAGTACCAAAATTCTTGAATACAGAGAGTTTGCTGTGTACTCTACGGGCCACCCTCTCTGCAACCTCAATACCGCTTCCCTCCACAACCACATCAATATCCTTACAAGGTCTGCCAAGGAAACAATCCCTCACAAAGCCACCAATTACAAATGCACGTACACCGCACTCCTCAGCCACCTCTGAGATTATTCCAAAAATCTTATTATCCAAGAATGATACATTATCCATTTTAACCACTTTTTTAATCTTCTGACTTATAATATGGAATATCATTTACTGCAACATACCGATGCAACTCATTGTTGTAAGCAAATGCAAATGTAGTAACTCCATTGGTAATTACTAAACAACCCACCTTCAATGCCATATTGTAACGGGTAATCTGCTCTATTACACCTCCATCAATTTTAACCGACGGGGCTTTGCACTCCACTATAACCAAGGGTGTAGACTCACTGTTGAAACAGACTATGTCACATCTGAAACTCCTTTTGTTGTATGCAATTGTGAATTCGCTCATCATAAGCCCCATTGGGTAGTCACGCTCTTTGCACAACCACTGGATAAAGTATTGCCTGACCTCCTCCTCAGGAGTAAGCACTACCCTCTTCTTCCTCAATGGGTCAAATATGGTCTGTTTTTCGCTCTGCATCATCTTGCACCCGTAATGATATAAATATTAAACTGTCGGGAAGCAGATGCAAAGATAAACAATATCCCAACTTGGTAAAAATTTACTATTTTTGTTCCTGCAGATTTTTGGTATATGGCAAAACAGACTTCACAAGATACAATTGCCCAATATAACACTATATTGAACGATATCAGGGCAAAGAGATTCAAACCCGTTTATGTTTTTATGGGTGAAGAGCCATATTATTCCGACATTCTTACAGATGAGCTTCTTGCCAATGTACTTGAGCCCCATGAGCGGGATTTCAACCAGACACTTGTTTATGGTTCAGACACCAATCAGGGTGAGATAGTCTCTCTTGCAAGACGTTTTCCCATGTTTGCTGAGCGCCAGCTCATAGTAGTAAGGGAGGCACAGGCTCTCGCAAAGGGAGAGGCTCTTGAACTCTATATTGAAGCGCCTGCCCCAGAGAGTGTTCTTGTATTGGCATATACAGGAAAAAGCATAGACAAGCGCAGCACATTCTACAAAAAGCTGAAGGGGTGTAAAGATGCTGTAATCTTTGAATCATCAATGTTGCAGGAGTGGAAAGTTGGAGAGTGGATAAGCAGCTATGTAAAAGAGAGGGGGTATACCATTGGTTATGATGCTGCACAACTTATGGCAGAGCATACAGGCAACAGCCTCCGCAAGATTGTGCTTGAAATAGACAAACTTATAAAGTCTCTTCCCGACAGTTCAAATACCATTTCAATTAAGGATATTGAGGAGAATATTGGCCTAAGCCGCGAATTTTCCGCATTTGAACTCTGCAGGGCAATATCTTATAGAGAGACGGATAAGGTCTTTAAGATTACACACTTCTTTGCTGAAAACCCAAAGAAATATCCGTTGGCTCTAACTTTAGGCGCCCTCTTCTTCTATTTTGCGAAACTTCTTAAAGCTTACGCATACCTCAAACGCGACGGCGGCACTCCTGAGGGAGCTGCCAAAAAGGCCGGTGCATTTGGAACTCAGGAAAAAGAGTATGCCACAGCCATAAGGAATTACAGCTACACTAAGGTTATGGGAATAATAGCCCGGATTAGGGAGTACGACTACAAATTCAAGAGCGGAAATGCCGGAACCGCCTCTGAGGGAGATCTGCTGATTGAACTTATATCAAAGATACTTAACTGACAGACTTCACCGCCACATACTAAAGCGGGTCAACATCAATTGTTACAGCATTGCCACATTTGAGAGCAAGAATCTGCTCCAGCAACTTCTGTTTATTGCTCTGAAGCTCTCTGTTACGTGCAAATTTTAAATAAAAGGCTCTCTGCCACTCTCCCCTTATCTTATCCGTTTGAGGAATGAACGGCCCAGTAACCTCAACAGCCCCCACATTTGCAATAGAGTTGGCAACTCCTTCACACAAAAGCTCAAGTTTTTGATTATCAGAATGTTTTACAATTAATTTTACCATTCTTACAAATGGAGCAAAAGCAAACTCCCTGCGCTGCTCCATAAGCAGATCCAAAATGGAAGGATTGCCACCAGATACAAATTTGCCACCATTACCCACTCCCGACAGAGATTGAATTACAAGATGTTCCCTATTGTTGGTTTGAATAAACAACTCTCCCTGTTCATCTCTCCTGCCTGCACGTCCCATAAGCTGGCTGAAGGTCTGAAGAGCCTTTTCATCTGCCCTGAAATCCTGCATTGAAAGGAGTGAATCTGCATCAATTACCGCAACAAGCTTGAGATTCCTGAAATCGAAGCCTTTGGAGATCATCTGAGTACCTATAAGCACATCTATATTGCCCTCCGAAAACTCTCTGATTATAGCCTCTTCCTCTCTTTTGCTTGCTGCAATATCGGCATCAAAACGGGCAATACGAATACCGGGCAACAGGTTCTTCAACTCCTCTTCGAGTGACTCTGTTCCTGCAC
>JAFZFL010000159.1 GCA_017555925.1 Bacteroidales bacterium
ACTGCAAATTGAATTGAAGCACCTGCAACATCACCTCTTCACGATGTTCCTGCTCCTCCTGTATAATCTGAGACTCTGTGACCTCCAGCTGTGACTTTGCAACCTTTACTCTTCCTTTACCCAATCCCCAGTCAACTATTGGCAGCGATACCGACAATCCGAATGCCTCCTGATCTACGGGACTCTTGTAAGCCATAGGAAGATCATCTCCTACCTGATTAAGACCGAACCTCGCATATAGGCTCATCTTCAAACCATTATTAGCTTTGGCCTGGGCAACATTCTTTTTTGCATTAAGTTCGTCTATCTGATTGCTCAATCCAAATGTTGAATTGGCAAAAGATTGGTTCAGAACAAGATTGTAGTCCAACAGAAGACCCTGCGGTATACTTGGAATTATAAGGTCTATATCAACACTCTCATTAAATCCCAGATAAGTTCTCAATCTTGTCATTGCCATCATAAGTGTAAGTTCAGCATTACTTAACTTAAGTTCATCATTAAGCACGCTCAACTCAAGTTGCAACAACTCATTTTTTCCAATAGTACCAAGTTTGAACCTCTCCTGCGAAATTTCATAAAGAGTCTTGTTGTTCTCATAACTTCTCTTTGCCATATCAAAAGCACCTTGAGCCGACAATAGATTAAAGAAATAACTTGTAGCAGCTATTGTTATGCTCTCCATAGTTTCAAGATAGCTCTTCTTTGCCAGTTCAAACTCCTTTGGAGCAATCTTCTTTTCCCACTTTAGAGTATTAAACGCTGTAATTGGCTGATTGTAATAGACATTTACAGGCTGCGAGTTATATGTTATCTCATCGTATGGCGAAAACTGGTCAAGCCTCGAAAGAGATGTTATTACAGATACTGTACCTCCCGTAATTGGAATATTCTGATCAATTGACAAATTGAGAGAGTTGCTCATTGAGTTATTCTCCACATAATTTGTCTTACCGGTTTCTGCATCCTGTAGTGCCCTTAACGAGCGGTTGAACTGACCCAAACTGGCATCGAGATTCAATGATGGCAGGAACTGCGCCTTATAGGACCTGAATTGCCAATATTTGACTGTAAATGTATGTTTTGCCACCAATGCCGGCTGAGACTGTTCTCTGGCAAGATCTATAACTTCATCCAATGTAAATGACAATCTCTTCTTTACCAGTGCTGATGAAGGCTTTTCATCTTTATCATTTGCACCTGCATTCTGTGCATTGGCCACAAAGGCACACACCATAAACATACCTGCACAAATTGCACCTTTCAAATATTTTCCAAATAAATCCATATACTATTTCATTTAGTTTAGTCCTTAATATATGCGAAGTTCCAAAGATACTCCTTTAAGCAGTAATTTACAACCTATTTTAAAGTTACCTCAACTATAACAGGATTGCTCTCCTCCCCCAAAGTCTCTGCCAATGCCTTCAACTCTTCTGATTCTACATACTCCACCTTTTCAAGAAGAGTAATAGGATCAATAACCTGATACATCTTGTTTTTGGTTATAGCCGAAGGATAAAATGGCAAACCGCCGTCAAGATCATTCACGAAACCCGTCATGGAAACCGTCGGATTGTACGAGAATATTCTTGCTCTGCTGCTTTGCGGATCAAAAAGAACTATACCCTCATTCTGATTGGAATAGTACGGCATTCCTTCAGGATATAACTCCGCCGGAATAGAGAACGGAACAAGATAGCTGTTACCTATCTTCATAAGTTCGCCAAAATCATTTCCGAATATTTTTATCTTATTCTCATAATCTTTTGTTTTATTGGCAATACCCACTTTTCCATATTCGAATGTAAATACAGGCTCCAGTTTGAAATTCTCGCCAAACATAAAGAGTGTATCACCCACATTTCTCAAATAATAGTGCTCTTCACCCACGGTAAAAAAGCGGCCTATAGCTACCATACTTTGTTTCATAACAGCCTCAGGTCCATTACCAAAAGAGAACTCCATAGTCTCCTCCCTAATTACAGGATACAACTCTTCGCACTCATTATCTTTACTGTATACATACATAAAGAGATTGGGATCAGACTCACCAATACCATTGTTGGCACCCATCAGTCTTCCAAATTTTCCATCTCCAAGATAGAATTGGCCCCAAAACCTCGCATTATATTTTTCCAATTCATCTATGCCGGCAAAAGTAATATCCCATATATATTCATTGTCCAAACCATATACTACCATATTTTGAGGACCACCTATAACAACCTCATTTCTGTCGGGAAGAGGAAGCACATATGTGTTAAATACAAATTCGCCCTTGGCTCTTCCCCTTGTTCCAATGGAATTTATATACTTTCCTTCCGGAGAAAAATGATGGGCACCACACTTCTCGGAAAGGCTCGCTCTAAAAAAGAAGCCTGCATCTCCCATTGGATATACTGGTATGATTTTTTGGGAAGAAGAGACAAGAGCTCCCTCTTTTGTCTCAATAGGAATATATCTGATGCTCTCTGCATAATCACTCAGTTTTATCTCCTCAATATTTGCCATAGCCTGGTCAAAATTGAGCACAGGTAATACACCACTCTTTGCCCCATTGCGTCCACTTGTACAAGAAACCATTCCCATTACAACTGCACAGAAAAATAGAATACCCTTAATTCTCAAAATTGTTTTTGTTACAGATGTTTTCATATTATTATTGTTTTAATGATTGACCACAATACAAAGTTATCATCAATCACGCCTAACAACAAATTTACAATCTCATCACAGTATTTGCAAATATCTGATTATCTGCACTTATTAAAATAAAAATCTCATCTCTTGCTTAAAATGTCTAACACAAGCGCAAAATGTTGATCTTTTCTTACAAAAATATACTTTAAATCTGCTCAATCCCAACATAGCGCATTAAATACCCCAATGTTGCGCAACATTTGAAGAATTGTTATTACAACTCGCTAATAACCAACACTCAATACAAGTGATGTTGCGCTATTGGATAGTGTTTTAATGCCATTTTAAGCGCTGTTGCGAAGGCCTGCATTTTGGAGAATATTTGAAAAATAGATACTTTTGACAAGAAAACACTTTAATTCAGCAAATATGAAAAGAATAAATTTATGTATTTTGGCCATATTAGGTATGGCAGGTATATGGAGCTGCAGCAACAGTAAAGCCGATTCAGACATTATGGTTGTAAATATAGATGAAGCTCTTAATAAAGTAGAGGATGTGAAATTAAGTGATTATGCTGCAGACATCAATTATATAATGCTGGAGACAGCAGACTCCGCTCTATTAGGTAACATTACCAAAATAGCCTTTAACAATGAGAATATATACATAGGAAGTACAGATCAGATGAAAACCGTTCACGTTTTTTCAAAAGATGGCAAATTCATAAAGAATGTTGGCATACGCGGAAGGGCTAAAGGTGAATATACTGCAATAAGATCCATTATACCTGTTCCGGATATGAATGCCATTATGGTGGAGGGCGGCAATAAAGCTGTCATTTACTCTCTTGAAGATGGAAAAGCATTAAGGGACATTCCATTTGATGAATTTCTTACCGGGCAGCAGCTTACATCGCGTCAGATTAACGGCAGAATAATTACAAATGCATCACAACACGTACAGAATATCTTCTATAATGGCAAAGGCTCTTTTACAATACTTACCTTTAACAAGAATGACGGCCAGCAGAATTTGCTTATGCTTGATTCTGATCTTAATGTTAAAGAGAGTGTCAGTCTGAGACAAGGAGTCAAGTATGCAGCTGATGCATATACCCAAAGGGGTGGAGTTATAAAAATGCCTCCTATGTTTGTTTCAGGCAGTTGCTACATGCTTGATGGCCAATTGAATTTCTTCCACGGATATAAAGATACCCTTTATGCTATAAAAGGAAACAGCTACATTCCAAAAATGGCCATAAATTATGGATACTACGGACCAAAAGAACCAAACAAGATAACAGCAGAAGAGATGTGGGCAATGGTAAACAACGAGTCCGAAAACCTTATATTCCTGAACGCAAAAATGCCCCTTTCAAACCAGCAGGAAGCTGATGCTATAGGAACAGCACACTTGATATATGACAAAATTGGCAATAGAACAAGACTGCTTAAGTTCACTGAAGATATTGGAGGTGCTGTTATGCCTGGTGGCGGAGCATTTATGAACGATATCGACAATGGTCTACCATTCTGGCCTACTGAGGTATCTGGCAGCAAAATGTATATGACTTGTGATGCCGGAAAGTTCATTGAACTTGCAGAGAAATACAATTCTCCTAAAATGAAAGAGGTTGCAGCAAAACTTACAGATGAATCCAACCCTATTTTAGTGGAGGTTACATTAAAATAGAGTAAAAATATCCCAATAAAAAAACCTGAGTCCTATCAAATTGACTCAGGTTTTTTATTATCTGCAGGCTTTTACTATTTGCAGCAGATTGGTTTGATCTGTGTAAAGAAGTCGTTGCATTTGTCATCTACAAGAATGAATGCAGGGAAGTTCTCAACCTCAATTTTCCAGATTGCCTCCATACCCAATTCCGGATACTCAACGCACTCTACGCTCTTGATGTTATCTTTGGCAAGAATAGCTGCAGGGCCGCCAATACTTCCAAGATAGAAACCGCCGTGTTTCTTGCAGGCATCGGTCACCTGCTGGCTGCGGTTACCTTTGGCAATCATAATCATACTTCCGCCATTCTCCTGGAACAAATCTACATAACTGTCCATACGGCCTGCTGTTGTAGGGCCAAATGAACCGCTCGGCATTCCTTTAGGAGTCTTTGCAGGACCCGCATAGTAGATAGGATGGTTCTTTATATACTCAGGAAGACCCTCGCCATTATCTATACGCTCTTTAAGTTTTGCATGGGCAATGTCGCGGCCAACTATAATTGTACCGTTCAAAAGCAACTGGGTTGAAACAGGATATTTGCTCAAATCTGCAAGCACCTCACTCATAGGACGGTTAAGGTCTATTGACACACCATGTGAATGGGTTGAGTTCAAATATTTCTCAGGGATAAGTCTTGCAGGATTGTTATCAAGTGTCTCCAACCAGATACCATCTTTGTTAATCTTACCCTTGATGTTACGGTCTGCGCTACAGCTTACACCCATACCAACAGGACAAGAAGCACCGTGACGAGGCAAACGGATAACCCTAATGTCGTGAGCAAAATATTTGCCACCAAACTGAGCGCCAATGCCCAAGCAGTGAGCTGCTTTCAAAAGTCTCTTCTCCATCTCTATATCGCGGAAAGCGTGACCGCCGTCACCACCCTCTGTAGGAAGAGCATCATAATATTTTGCAGAGGCAAGTTTTACAGTCTTAAGGTTAAGCTCTGCCGATGTACCTCCAATTACAAATGCAATATGATATGGAGGACAAGCTGCTGTACCCAAAGTCTTCATCTTGTCTATAAGGAAATTCTCCAATTTGTCGGGAGTAAGAAGAGCTTTTGTCTCCTGGAAAAGATATGTCTTGTTAGCAGATCCGCCACCCTTTGCAACAAAAAGGAATTTGTACTCATTGCCGTCAACTGAGAAGATATCTATTTGAGCAGGAAGGTTGTTTCCAGAGTTCTTCTCTTTGTACATATCCAAAGCTATAGTTTGCGAATAGCGCAAATTGTCTGTTGTGTATGTGTCATAAACGCCATGAGAGATAGAAGCCTCATCGCCACCGCCTGTATATACATTCTGACCCTTCTTTGCCACAATTGTAGCAGTACCAGTATCCTGACAGATAGGCAACTGGCCATTTACAGAGACATTTGCATTCAAAAGGAATGTAAGTGCAACAGCCTTGTCGTTCTGGCTTGCCTCAGGGTCGTTAAGAATTTTTGCAACCATCTCATTATGCTCAGGGCGTAGCATAAATGAAACATCGTGGAACGCCTGACGGGTAAGAAGTCTTATACCCTCCTGCTCCACTTTAAGAATCTCATTGCCCTCAAAATTGGCAACTGAAACATAATCTTTAGTCAAAAGATGATACTGGGTAGTATCCTGTCCCATAGGGAACATCTCATGATATTTGAATTCCATAGTGTATATTATTTTATTATGATATTATTTAAATTCTCTCTCTTTTCTCAGAATCTCTCTTTTTCACAGAATTACTGCTTGGTATTCTCAAGCAAATACCTGCGCATGAACTCGTTGAGGTCTCCGTCAAGCACCGCCTGGGTATCTGAGGTCTCACAGCCCGTTCTCAAATCCTTTACCATCTTGTAGGGATGAAGCACATAACTTCTTATCTGTGAACCCCACTCAATCTTCTTCTTCTGTCCCTCAAGTTCAGCCTGTTTCTCACGCTTCTTGGCCAACTCAATCTCATACAGATGCGATTTCAGAATCCTTAAGGCATTCTGACGGTTATCGAGCTGCGAACGTGTCTCTGTATTCTCAACCACTATACCGCTTGGGATATGCCTTACACGCACACCTGTCTCCACCTTATTTACATTCTGGCCTCCAGCACCACTTGAACGGAAGGTATCCCACTCAAGGTCAGCAGGATTAATATTTATTTCAATTGACTCATCTACAAGAGGATACACAAACACTGACGAAAATGTGGTTTGTCTTTTGCCTTGGGCATTGAACGGAGATATGCGCACAAGCCTGTGTACACCGTTTTCAGCTTTAAGGTATCCGTACGCAAAATCGCCCTCAATTTCAACTGTAGCAGACTTTATACCGGCCTCATCGCCATCTATCACATCATAAACAGAGACCTTATAACCATTCCTCTCGCCCCATCTGGTATACATACGCAACAGCATCATGCTCCAGTCATTGCTCTCTGTACCTCCCGCACCCGAATTTATCTTGAGCAGTGCGCCAAGGTTATCGCCCTCCTCGCCCAACATGCTCTTTGCCTCAACCTCATCAATCCTGGCAACCAGAGCT
Source organism: Bacteroidales bacterium (assembly GCA_017555925.1). The sequence goes on from JAFZFL010000159.1 coordinate 6,906, forward strand.
GTATACTCATTCTCTATCTCCTGCTCCATAGAGGCATCCTGCTCCATCTGGGCCATCTCATAAAGCACTTCAAGATCTTCAACACCACCCATAAGTCCATCAAGTGCAGTAACCCAATATTTTACTCCACTAAGCTCCTTAAGGAATTTCTCTGCAGCCTTAGGATCATCCCAAAAATCTGCTGCTGCAGACCTCTCTGTTCTGCGCCCGACCTCCGCTACTTTTGCATCATAGTCAAAGAGACCTCCTTAAGGCCTCAATCCTCTCTTTACAACTCTTTATCTGTTCCTGTTGAATCATACAAAAAAAATAATGCGCTAAGGTACACATTAAACCACAATTAAACAATGTTATTTAAACATTTAACAATATCCTCATAATCAAACCCCCTGCTCATTGCAAAACGTATTGCAGCCGCTTTTCTGGCTTGTATGGAGAGTGCATCCTTCCCTTTTGATGCCTCCCATTTTTTTACCAGAAGAGCATGAAGCACATCAAGTGCAGGAGTCTCTCCCTGTTGTGCGTCCGCGCCCCCATTATAGTTCTCCTCTATTGCAGCCGCTATTATCTGCTCATCTACACCCAAAGCCCTTAACCTGTAAATTATCTTATGGCGTCCCCATCTGTTGAACTTAAGTTTATCCCTTACAAATGCCGCCGCAAAACGCTCATCATCAACAAACTTTTCACTTACCAGCACCTCCATTATCTCTGCCACGCCCTTCTCTGCACGCTCTGCACTCTCCCCGCTCCTTATCAGCCACTGCCTCGCATAGGAGGCCACCTGGGCAGTAGAATACTCCGCCCTGCTGCATCTGCTTCTCAAACGTTCCAGAAGTTGCACCTTTGTCATTTCAGAAAAACTGTCGGGATAAAAATGTTAAAAATAATAGCCCAGATTTACGTAAAAGCCCACTTTGTGGTTATAGTCAGACCAGTGGCAGTTTGCACTTATAGGGCCGAGAGGCGTTTCATAGGCATATTTTATACCTGCCCCCCAATATCCGTGGCCATTACGGTCGAACATAGAATCAAATTTCTCGCCACTGCGCATATAGTTCACTATGCCATACAGATAGTGGTTCTTGCCAATACATCCTCTCAGGTCTATACGTCCTACCATAATGCTTGATTCAAATATATCGGCATAGTTTATACCCACAAATGGTATCTGTTGAGAGATGTAACGTCCATACTCCGAACCTCCTGCATAATTGACATAAGGCAAATATTTCTCGTTTCCAATCATTGAACGATAATAGAGCGCCGGTAACAGGTTAACTCCTGAAGATAGGGGAATTGCTCCTATCACATTCAGTTTCAATGTTGCGAAGATACTGTTGCCGTTATGGAAATTGGGCTGAAAAAGAGCCATTTGAGCATCAAAAGCCATACCCCTGGTTGAAAAGACCTTTTTATCGCGACTATCCATACGGGCACTCACGTAGTAGCTCAAATAGTTTTCGGCATCAAGATCATCCTTTGACACCTCCAATGACTTTGAGAGGAAGTGCCTGTAGTTGAACGACTCAAACCGCACACCACCCTGAAAATCGAAATTACGCAGATATATATTTGATACAAACGCCTCCAACTTGTTGTAATTGTAGCACATATACTCCGAGAACTCACCCTTTTCATATATATTCATATCTGTTGATTTGAACATATATGAGAGATTCAGTTTAGGTATATTCTTAAAGATATAGGAGTAATCTGCCTTTACATATGCATTGTAACTCAATCTTCCGGTCAGCGCCAGACGTGAGCCAAAAAGATCTCGGGTATGCACACCCAAATGGAGCAGAATTGCCGCAGCCTCCTCACTGTCGAAACGTGTTCCCACCGCCAGAATATTGGCAGGTCCTTTTACAAAATCAAGCACAAGCCTGTCTTTTCCTATTGCAGTCTTCTGCAACTTATAGCTCACCGATTTAAAAGCTCCTGTGCCATAAAAAACATCAATGACACTATTTAATTTACCGCCGGTAATAACATCACCAACCTTTATTCCAGCCTTACGCAACAACCATTTTGCATCGGACTCCGTTACGCCGTTCACAACAATTTCGGCCACCTTAAAGCTCTCTTTATCTATCTCCCGGGCAGTTGCAGCCAATTTATACCCGCTCTTTGCAGGATATTTTTTCTGCAATTGTGCAATCTCATCAAAACTCCTCCTTGCAGCCTCTCCTGCAGCATATCCGTTTATAATGAGTGAATCAATTGCCGGCTTAGTAAAACTGAACATTCCATAATTTGAGACATCCGGTTCAACAAGCACATCTGCCAGCTTGAGATTTGAATTGAACCGCTCATTACCCAAAAGGCCTATTATCTGGTTAAAGATGGAGGGCAGAGAGTTAAGTTCCTCCGGCTTAAGCAAATCGTTCTGAATATTTACTCCAATAATAATATCTGCACCCATCTCCTTTGCCACATCTGTGGGGAAGTTATTTACCATTCCACCATCTACAAGCACCTTACCATTTATTGTAACAGGTGTAAAATATCCGGGAATAGCCATTGTTGCTCTAATGGCACTTGGCAAATAACCACTGTCAAGAATAACCTGAGTGCCGGCCGACAAATCTGTTGCAATACACACAAAAGGAACCGGCAGATCTTTTTTGAAATCCAAAGAATCCTGGTATCCTCCCGACAGCGTTGTAAGCAGATTGAACACATTCTGTCCATTCACGAGTCCCGACGGAAATATTGCAGTTGCCGGATTCTCCGCATTCAAATCCTCACTATTGTTTTTTGCACTACGGCTACGTATATCCTTGTTGTTCCTGTCATATAAAGTGGCAAAAGGAACCTTGAAAAGATATTTGTCATCCATCAGCTTTTTATCAAAAGAGATATCTCTTCTTGGAACATTATTGCTCAACAGATATGTCCAGTCAACATTTCTGAAGAGCGAATCCATCTTATGCGAATCATAGCCCATAGCATACAAGCCGCCCACTATACCGCCGATACTTGTACCCAAAACCATATCAATCTCCACACCACTCTCTTCCAATGCCTTAATCACGCCAACATGAGCTGCACCCTTTGCTCCACCTCCGCACAGCACAAGCGCCACCTTAGGTCTGCGGCCAATATCTGTTACCCCAGACTCTCCCATCACCGAAGCATCCTGCCGCTGTTCCAACCCTATGGCGTACATTGGAAATGCAAGCATAAACGCTGTCACATATAAAATAAAATGTTTAAACGCTCTCATGATATTATTTTAAGATTACCCAAGCCTTTTTTCTACCCCCTTTTCTCTACCTCCTTCTTTCCGCTCAACATTCCGCAAGCTGCCAGAATATCCTCCCCTCTGGAGGCCCTGATTGTTGCAGTTATGCCACTGCTGTTTATTCTGTCGCGGAACTGTTCAATGGCAGCCATTGGCGAAGGAGAGAGTGGAGAATCTGGTATTGCATGGAACCTTATGAGATTTACCCTGCACTCCAGACCACGCAACATTCTCACAAGAGCATCCGCATGTTTCTTGCTGTCGTTAACCCTATTGAACATTGTATACTCAAAACTCACTCTGCGTTGGCCAGTAAAGTCATACTGCTTTATAAGTTTCAGCACCTCCTCAATATGGAAAGCCTTCTCCATAGGCATAAGGGCCAGCCTCTCCTCAGGGAACGGATTATGCAGACTTATTGCCAAATGAGCCTTTGTCCTCTCCAGGAACTCCTTAAGTGCAGGCATCACGCCAATACTGCTCAAAGTGATTCTCTTAGGACTCCAGGCAAATCCCCAATCTGCAGTAAGAATCTCAATTGTCCTGAGCACATTCTCCAGATTGTCAAGCGGCTCACCCATACCCATAAATACGGTATTGGTAAGTTCATCACTCTCATCAATGCTAATGAATTGTGAAATTATCTCTGCTGTTTCAAGATTTCCTTTAAATCCCTGACGGCCCGTCATACAGAACTTGCAACCCATCTTGCAACCCGCCTGTGACGACACACACAATGTTGCCCTGTCATCATCCGGAATCATAACAGCCTCAATGGCACTGCCTGTGTGGCAAGGGAAGAGATATTTTTTTGTGCCGTCGGAAGAGGCCTGAATATCTATTGCCTCATCCACTCCTACTATATATTTTTCATTGAGCTTCTCACGGGCACTCTTTGAAAGGTTTGTCATTTCATCTATGCTTCTTACCTTTTTCTTATAAAGCCAGTCTGCCATCTGCTTGGCAGTAAAAGCGGGCATTCCCAACTCTGCAGCAATTCCTTTCAACTGCTCCAATGTATTTCCCAATAATTTTTGTTTTGCCATTATTTCCATCATATGTTTACAGCTAATAATTGTACCCGCAGGCCAACAGGTGCAAATATAAGGAATGTAAAATTCTTTATGCCTCCAATTAAACAAAATGTTCAAAAGATTTACAAAATTATGAAAGTAATTTCTTAAGTTTGTAGGCGAATTCATTAATTTTTTATTCTAAAACATTATGGCAAAAGAGAGTGTAGAAGCAGGAAAAAGCGTAGAGGTTAATGTGGAGAAATTAAAGGCCTTACAAGCAACGTTAGACAAGATTGAGAAGGATTTTGGTAAGGGAACCATCATGAAACTGGGAGACCAGCCCAACTGGGAGGTTTCAACAATACCGTCGGGATCAATAGCATTGGACCACGCCTTGGGAATTGGCGGTTACCCAAGAGGTAGAGTAATTGAGATTTATGGCCCTGAGAGCAGCGGTAAAACCACTTTGGCAATACACGCCATTGCACAGGCACAGAAGGGTGGCGGCATTGCAGCCATCATTGATGCGGAACACGCATTTGACCGCACATACGCAAAAAAACTTGGCGTAAATGTAGATACCCTTCTAATATCACAACCCGACAATGGAGAACAGGCTCTTGAGATTGCCGACAGCCTTATCCGTTCCGGTGCAATTGACATTATAGTTATTGACTCAGTGGCAGCCCTTACACCTAAAGCGGAGATTGAGGGAGAGATGGGCGACTCCAAAATGGGACTTCAAGCCCGCCTTATGAGCCAGGCCTTGAGAAAACTTACAGCAAACATAAGCAAGACAAACACTTGCTGCATCTTCATAAACCAGTTACGCGACAAGATTGGTGTTATGTTTGGCAATCCTGAAACAACCACTGGTGGTAATGCCCTCAAGTTCTACTCAACCATGAGACTCGATGTAAGAAAAACCACCCAACTTAAAGATGGCGAGGATGCTACAGGAAACCGCACACGCGTAAAAGTTGTAAAGAACAAAATGGCCCCTCCTTTCAGAAAAGCAGAGTTTGACATTCTGTTTGGAGAAGGCATATCAAAGATTGGAGAGATTATTGACCTTGGAGTCGAGTTTGGAATAATCAAGAAGAGCGGCAGCTGGTTCAGTTACGGCGAAAGCAAAATAGGCCAGGGCCGCGATGCCGTAAAACAGATGCTTCTCGACAACCCTGAACTTGCAGAAGAGATTGAGGCAAAAATCCGCGAAGCCATCAAAGACATCACAGACTAAACGCCTTCCATTGGGTAATAAAGCCCAAATCCATACAAGATTCATTGAATGATATGAGCCCCGAAAGTTTTGTACAACTTTTGGGGCTCTTGTTTGCAAGAAGCCGTTGTCCATAACAGACAGATGCTGGCGCCCACCAAGCTAACCTATGCAGGCACCAAGCTAACCTATGCAAGAACCGTTAGGCTTTAAAAATATTAGAATATTTTCAAAGTGCGGATAATTTTTTTTCCTCATCTCTATTATTTTTATTAACTTGCCACAAATCTCTTATAAAAATGCCACCTATGAAAATAATTGTCATTAAAATAATCTGTGGTATTTTACTACTCTCGTCTTGCAACTCTTCAAATTCGAAAAAAAAGGGCCAACAATCTGTTTACGACACATTTGAAGAAAAAACAAATCTAGTCCTACACGCATTACGCACTGCTGATACAACTATTGATTACATTTCATCGGTTCCTGTAAGTATTTCCTCTTTTGTAATGGAAAATCTTACGGACGAAAATTCCATAAGCATAGTATACCCTTTAGATGGTAGCTGCTCCTACTGTATTGCAGAATTCCTTAACCTACTTCAAACAAAAAAGCATCAATGAACAATAAGTTACATAGAATAATTATTGTGGTTTTCTTATTACAGATTGGCTCTTGTGCATTCTCTTCGTGTAGAACAAAAGCACAATCAGATATACAAACAACAATTACAATAGATGAACAAGTAAAGATAAATGCCATTCAGTTGGTTGGTGACACTATAACATTGCAGGAAGAAAACATATTAGCATACTCAACCAGAGTGTATAAGGATTCTATTTTAATTATAAGGAATTGGAGCACTTGCGAGCATTTTTTGGAGTTTAGAAGATTAAAAGATAATTCCATAATTAAGGAGTGTATGGTTAAGGGAAATGGACCTGGAGAAGTTTTGTCTTTTCAATATGAAATTGCGAATGACAGTATAATGACAGCTTATGACGTCATTAAGTCTACATTTTCATTTATAAACATTGACTCACTTCTCAATTATGAGTCATATACAATAAAGGAAAACAAAATTCCAAATACTATTCTACAGAATGCAAGCAAATTGAATGATACCATTATTTTCAAAAATCCTTACGTATATGCCAATAAATCTATCGATATTAATTATGCTGGCAAAAGATTTTTAAAAGAAAACGAACTGCATCTATTAGATGAATATAGAAAAAATTGCAATATTTTCCCTTATAACGTAAATCAGGGCATTGTTGTCTCCAATAATGATAGAAAAAGAATTGCTTATTTCTCATATGGACAGGCTCTTTGTGAATTTTATGATTCCAATCTCAATTTACTCAACAAAATAGAAGGACCTGATTCTTTTGACAAACAAAAAATTAAAATTAAGCATGACGATTTTCAATCTTTATCATATTCAGGTACAATTCCGTGGGCATATACAGACATAATAAGCACCAACCAATATGTTTATTCCATATATTTAGGAGAACTTATAAGTAATAACAAGTATGATAGTAATCTTATATCTACCCAATGCTACATTTTCCAATTTGATTGGGATGGAAATTTTATCACTTGCTACAAAACGTCAGATTATATACGAACCATATCTATAAGCAATGACGGAAAATCTATCTATGCAAATGTATTTAACAAAGCAGGAGATTCAAAAATTGTCAAATATACAATCTGTAATAGTGAAGCACTGCAGTAATAATAGATTAATAGAAAATAAAGCAATTCCCATTGGCACTCACTATTGTATTGGCAGTTGTGTTGCCGCTCGTTATTCTTGTTCTCATTGTTGTTCTATTCAAGGAGCAAATAGCAAGTAGAAACTTATGCCACGTCCTCTGTATTTCAATGCATTAGGTTTTTAATTTTCGCTTAGTGTGCACTATTTCGTTACAGCAAGAGACTATAAAATTACCAACCATCTGATAATCAAGCATTTTTAAAATCAAACGTCGCCAGGTGAATTTCAGGAGTGGGCCTTTTTGTGGATAACGGCTCATTGCAACAGGAGATATCCACAAAAAGGGGTCTTGGCGTGGATAACGGCCCACCTCAACTGGAGATATCCACAGAAAGCGGTCCTGGCGTGGACAACGGCTCACCGCAACAGGAGATATCCACAGAAAAGGCCCTCCTTGTGGACAACGGGTCACCAGGAGGGCCTTCAAACCATAATTGATATTCTTTCCGAATTGCAGCACATACCCCAACCCGCAAATTGGGCCAGCCGCCCACCAGCTAACCTATGCAGGCACCGTTATCTACAACATCTGCAGGGGTCACAAAGCGCATTCTGCCATTCTCATCTTTGGCCATCATAATCATACCTTTTGATTCTATGCCGCGGATCTTGCGTGGTGCAAGGTTTGCAAGAATACATATCTGTTTGCCCACCATCTCTTCTGGAGTATAGTACTCAGCTATACCGGATACGATTGTGCGTTTGTCAATTCCTGTATCGATTGTAAGTTGAAGCAGTTTGTCTGTTTTTGGAACCTTGACAGCCTCAAGTACAGTGGCTGTTCTAATGTCCATCTTCATAAAGTCATCAAATGTGCACTCCTCTTTTTGTGGAAGCGGAGCATTGGCAGGTTTCTCTGCGGCAGCCTTAGCCTCATTAGCCTCTTTTGTTGCATTCAACTTATCTATTTGGGCCTGAATCTCTGCATCTTCAATCTTTGCAAACAAAAGCTCAGCAGCATTCAGCTGATGACCGGCAGCAAGAATCTCTGAACCGCCAAACTCACTCCAGCCAATCTTATCAAGATTAAGCATTTTAACAAGTTTTGCAGAAGAGAATGGCAAGAACGGCTCAAATGCAACTGCAAGGTTTGCACACAACTGCAATGATATGTTTAGAATTGTTGCAACACGCTCCATATCAGTTTTGGCCAACTTCCAAGGCTCTGTCTCTGTAAGGTACTTGTTGCCCAAACGTGCAAGATTCATCGCATCTTTAAGAGCCTCGCGGAATTTGTAGTTGCTCAAATTATGCTCCAATGAAGCCTTAATCTGAGGGATCTCTGCAATAACCTCTTTATCTACATCTGCCAACTGGCCAAGAGCAGGAACTTTGCCCTCAAAATATTTGTGTGTAAGAACTACGGCCCTATTCACAAAGTTACCGTAAATGGCTACAAGCTCGCTGTTGTTGCGGGTCTGGAAATCTTTCCAGGTAAAGTCATTATCTTTTGTCTCTGGAGCATTTGCACAAAGAACATATCTCAACACATCCTGCTTGCCGGGAAAATCTACAAGATACTCATGCAACCACACAGCCCAGTTACGTGAAGTTGAGATTTTGTCACCCTCAAGGTTAAGAAACTCGTTTGCAGGTACATTTTCAGGCAAAATAAAGCCGTCTCCATACGCCTTAAGCATTGAAGGGAAAACTATACAGTGGAATACGATATTGTCTTTACCAATAAAGTGTACCATCTTGGTATCCTGGCTCTTCCACCATTTCTCCCACTCATCTGGAAGCAGTTCTATGGTATTTGAAATATAACCTATAGGTGCATCAAACCATACATATAGCACCTTACCCTCTGCACCCTCTACTGGTACGGGAACACCCCAGTCAAGGTCGCGGCTTACGGCACGTGGCTGAAGACCGCCGTCAATCCAGCTTTTGCACTGGCCGTACACATTGGTTTTCCACTCTTTATGGCCATCAAGAATCCACTCTTTCAACCAACCCTCATACTGGTCCAAAGGAAGATACCAGTGTTTTGTAGGTCTCTTTACAAGCTCACCGCCGCTGATTGCAGATTTTGGATTTATAAGCTCATCAGGACTGAGTGTGCTGCCACACTTCTCGCACTGGTCGCCATATGCGCCCTCTGCTCCACATTTGGGGCATGTTCCTGTAATATATCTGTCGGCAAGAAAAGTATTTGCCTCTACATCAAAATATTGCTCACTCTCCCTCTCTACAAACTTGCCATCTTCATAAAGTTTCTTAAAGAATGCAGCAGCTGTTTTATGGTGAGTGGAAGAGCTTGTACGTGAATAAACGTCAAAGCTTATTCCAAGTTCTGCAAAAGAGTCCTTGATTATTTTGTGATACTTGTCTACAACATCCTGAGGTGTACAACCCTCTTTTTTTGCCTTAATGGTAATTGGAACTCCGTGCTCATCTGAACCTCCAATAAAAAGAACCTCCTCACCCTTAAGTCTCAAATATCTCACATAAATGTCGGCAGGCACATAAACTCCTGCAAGATGGCCAATATGAACCGGGCCATTGGCATACGGCAGGGCCGATGTTACCAAATGTCTTTTAAATTGCTTCTCCATTGTTATATAATTTTAAAATATTAATCTTTTAAGTTCCTTGGCAAACACATTACGCACCTGCATCAAGGTATTCAATTGCAGCATAAGCTCCTGCTGCATCTCCACATTTCCCTCACTTTGAGCTTTTTTCAACTCTTCCGCCAAATTCATAGCCGCCTGCGCCGTAACCTTTGCCTTATAAACGAGAATTGATTTTGGCACCACCTTACCCAAAATGTTCTTCTCCGGAATAAGCGCTTTGTTAAACTGCGCAATGGTAATTGTATAAGGCTGCGCCATAATATCAATCACTGTTTTTGAAATTGCAGGATTGGTATGATTTATAAAATGCTTGAATATTCTGTCGGGATCAATAAAATCAAGCCCGAAATACTCATTGAAAATATTCTTGTAAACCAAATTCTGCAACTCCAGTTCATCATTCTGCAGCTGTCCCAAAATATATTGTGCCACACTCTGCTCCTGACTCTCCTCCGCCCCATACACAAACTCCTGCTCAAGATGAATTGGAAGGTGGCCAAATTTTATAAGATAATAAAGTATCTCTTTCTCAGCCTCTTCGCAATAAGTATCTATTACAAAGCCCGGAATGTTTGCTTTTGCTGCCGCTGTTCCATTTACTCTTCCCGACAGTTGTTCTGCAGATAACTGCCCTCCATAAATCTGGCTGCCGGAGCTAACGTCTGTGCCATATCTGCTCTGAGCCTGCGCCCTCTCCAATCTGGCACGCCTTGCTTTTGCCACCTCCTGCTGCAAAAGATTATCCTGCACATTAAGGCGAAGAGCCGTATCCTCCACATACACATTGCGCACAATGGCATCGGGAATAACCGCAATGCTGTTCACAATCTCTGTTATAAGCCTTGCCCTCTGCATTGGATCACGCTCCGCATCCTTACTCAAGAGCCTGTACTTAAAGGCAATAAAATCCTCCTCACGCGAATTCAGGAAATCCAGAACCTCCTGTGCTGTATGTTTTTTTGCATACGAATCGGGGTCTTCGCCGTCGGGAAAAAGAGCAACCTTAACCTCCATTCCCTCTTCGAGCAGCATATCAATACCCCTCAACGACGCCTTTATGCCGGCAAAATCACCATCATACAAAACGGTAATCTTATTTGAAAAACGTTTTATAAGGGCAATCTGACCGGTTGTAAGCGATGTTCCGCCACTTGCCACAACATTCTCAATTCCAGCCTGATGAAAAGATATAACATCTGTATATCCCTCAACAAGATAACACTTCTGCTGCTTTACAATAGCCGCCTTTGCCTCATAAATTCCATACAGCGAACGGTTCTTTACAAACGCCTCACTCTCGGGAGAATTTATATACTTGGCAATTGTCTTGTCGCTCCTTAAAGTTCTGCCGCCAAAGGCAATAACCTTTCCGCTTATTGAACGCCACGGAAACATTACCCTATCATAAAAACGGTCAAAAAGCTCTCCGCTCTCCTCACGCTCTATTGTAAGGCCCACCCTTGTAAGATGCTCCTTCTTATAACCTGCCCTCTGGGCCTGATGCGTAAAGGCGCGCTTCTCATTTGGAGCAAAACCCAGATTGAACTTCTTTATTGTATCATCTGTAAAACCGCGCTCCTTAAAATAGCTCAAGCCTATAGCCTGGCCATCTTCACTCTCCCACAACCGCCTTGCATAAAAATCCTTGGCAAACTCATTTACAATAAGCAACGATTCGTGAAAGAGCCTCTGCTGCACATCCTCTGCACTCTCCTCCTTATCCACAACCTCAATACCATACTTCTTGCCAAGATACTTTATTGCCTCCACATAGCTCATCTGCTCATGCTCCATAACAAAAGCAACCGCATTACCCGCTTTGCCACAACCAAAACACTTGAAAATACCTTTGCTTGGAGATACAGAAAAACTTGGAGTCTTTTCATGATGGAACGGACAGCAGGCAACATAATTTGTGCCTCTCTTTTTGAGAGAGACAAAATCACTCACAACCTCAACAATTTGGGCTGTATCCTGAATTCGTTCTATTGTTGCCCTGTCAATCATAACTCACAAAGATACAACAATATTTTATAAGCGTTTTGTAATTTTTACCAATATAGATTAAATTTGCAGACTCTCACACAAAGAGAAGTATCCATTAACCTACAGAGGAAGTTTTAAAAAGAGCATTTATGGAAAAAATTATACTTACAGGCGACAGGCCGACAGGCAGACTCCACTTGGGTCACTATGTAGGATCATTAAGAAGAAGAGTTGAGTTGCAGAACTCGGGAGAGTTTGACAAAATATTTATTATGATTGCCGATGCACAGGCTCTTACCGACAATGCCGACAATCCGGAAAAAGTGCGTCAGAACATTATAGAAGTGGCATTGGATTACCTGTCATGCGGTCTCGATCCTGAAAAATGTACAATCTTCATACAGTCACAAGTTCCGGAATTGTGCGAACTTGCTTTCTACTATATGAACCTTGTAACAGTACAGCGTCTGCAACGCAACCCAACTGTAAAACAGGAGATTCTGATGAGAGGTTTCTCAGAAGATGATGAAAACCAGAACAAAAAGGGAACGCCGGTAGGCTTCTTCACATACCCTATAAGCCAGGCGTCAGACATTACAGCATTCAAAGCCACAACTGTACCTGTAGGTGCAGATCAGGCCCCAATGATTGAGCAGACCCGTGAGATTGTACACAAATTCAACTCGGTTTATGGAGAGACTCTTGTATTGCCAGAGATGGTACTCCCAGAAAACTCAACCTGCTGCCGTCTGCCTGGTACCGACGGTAAAGCAAAAATGAGCAAATCTCTTGGCAACTGCATATACCTGTCAGACACCTCCAAAGAGATAAAGAAAAAAGTAAACAGCATGTTTACAGACCCTGAACACCTCCAGATTACAGATCCTGGCCATGTAGAGGGCAATGTTGTATTCACATACCTTGACGCTTTCTGCACAACCGAACACTTTGCCAAATTCCTTCCTGAATATGCCAACCTCGATGAGATGAAAGACCACTACCGCCGTGGAGGTCTTGGCGACGGCACATGCAAGAAATTCCTGTTCAACATTATGGAGGAGTTCCTTCAGCCAATACGCGAAAGAAGAAAACACTACGAACAGAACATACCTCAAGTATTTGAGATTCTGCGCAAAGGCTCAGAAGTTGCCCGTGCCCAAGCGGCCCAGACTCTTGACGAAGTAAAATCGGCAATGAAGATTAACTACTTTGCAGACAACGAACTTATAGCAGAACAGGCTGCAAAATACCAGGCTCAGAAAGCATAATTTTCAAACACCACTACCGACAGTCTCCTGTCATAGTAAACTAAGCCCCGAAAGTTAGACAGAAATGATGTGACCCCCAAAAGTTGGACGGTTTAACATTATTAAGAGGCGCTCTTAGATTGGACTAAAGCTCGGTATTGTACCGGGCTTTTTCCATTTAGCCTCAGTTTGATTCGATCATTATTGTAGTAGCGTATATACTTAAC
>JAFZFL010000160.1 GCA_017555925.1 Bacteroidales bacterium
AAAGAGAAGAGAAAGGGGGTTCCAAATATCTCGATTGGCAAGACAGAGATGCAGCAGACAATCCTGTCGGAACTTGACATAAAAGGCAACAGGCAACTTGAAAAGTTTGCACCTCAAGGATGGATGGAAATAAAAAGGGACTCAACTACAATATATGCACAAAAGTATCCGGTAATTACAGATTCGCTTGTGAACGTTGTGAATATGGGACTGAAAGATGCAATATACCTTTTGGAGAACCAGGGATATAGAGTTGAGTTCAAAGGAAGAGGGCGTGTGATAGCCCAAAATCCATCTGCAGGAAGCAAAGTAGCACCAAACACAGTTATTAACCTACAATTATCGAACAATGAAACTGATTGATCTGCTTAAGGAAGTAAAGAGAATTGGAGATTGCTCTATCCCTGAAATAGAAATAGAGGAGATCTGCACCGACTCACGCAAATGCAGGGAGGGCTCATTGTTCATAGCTGTAAAAGGAGCTGAGACAGATGGGCATAATTACATTGCAGCAGCAATAGCAAATGGCTCAAAATGCATTATATGCAATTATGTTCCCGACAATTTGGAAAGCCAGCTTGCAGAGCTTGACAAGAGTGCCGCCGAAGTGGTATTTATACAGGTGGAAGATGACCGCAAAGCTTCGGCACTGATTGCAGGAAATTTTTACAACAATCCAAGCAGAAACATAAGATTGGTTGGAGTTACAGGCACAAATGGAAAGACATCCATTGCCACACTTCTTTACCATCTCTTTACAAAATTAGGATACTGCTGCGGATTGCTCTCCACAATAGCCAACTATGTTGGAGAGAAGAGATATGAAACACAAAACACCACACCAGGACCTGTTGAATTGAACTCTCTGCTCGCACAGATGGTTAGCAGCGGATGTGAATTTTGCTTTATGGAGGTAAGTTCACATGCACTTGACCAGTTGCGTACAGAAGGATTACACTACACCGGTGCGGTATTTACAAATCTGACCCACGACCATCTCGATTACCACAAGACCTTTGCAAATTATCTAAAATGCAAAAAGTCGTTTTTTGATTCATTGGCACCAGATGCCTTTGCATTGGTAAATGCCGATGACAAGAATGGCAAAGTTATGGTTCAGAACTGCAAAGCCCACATAAACACATACGCTTGCAGGAATGAAGCAAATTTCATGACTAAGGTAATAGAGAAGACTATTGAGGGAATGTTACTTAAAATCAACGGCAAGGAGGTATGGTGCAGGTTCATTGGCCAGCATAATGCATCCAATCTTACAGCAGTATATGGGGTAGCTGTACTATTGGGGGCCAAAGAGGAGGAGATTATCCTATCAATGAGCCAACTTACCTCTGTAGCCGGCAGATTAGAATACTTCAAAGGAGCCAATGATGTTATTGCAGCTGTTGATTATGCACATACACCTGACGCGCTGGAAAATGTTCTCAATACACTTAAAGAGCTTGAGCCTGCAGGAGGTATATGTTGTGTTTTTGGCTGCGGAGGCAATAGAGACAGAAGCAAGCGTCCAGAGATGGGTGCAATTGCCGGCAAATATGCACAACGGATAATTGTAACATCAGACAATCCACGTTTTGAAGATCCTCTTGAGATTATAAAGGACATAAAAGAGGGAATGGATATAAAGGCCAGAGCAAAATCGCTGTTTATACCATCAAGAGAGGATGCCATACGCACTGCAATCCTCACAGCCCAGCCCGGCTCAATAATTCTGGTAGCAGGAAAAGGACATGAAGATTACCAGATAATCAACGGAGTCAAGCACCATTTTGATGACAAGGAGATTATTCTAAAGACATTTGCAGAACAGGAGACACTATAAAACATAGAACCATAAAATAATTTTGAAATGATTTACCACTTATTTGAGTATATAGAACAGAGCGGATTTGATTTTCCCGGTTTGGGATTGATGAGATATATTACATTCAGGGCATTGATGGCTACAATGACAGCTTTGCTTACAGGATTATATCTAGGACCAAGAATCATCAGGAAACTTCAGAAAAGACTTATTGGAGAGGAGATAAGAGATCTAGGTCTTGAAGGACAGATGCAGAAGAAAGGCACTCCTACTATGGGAGGAATCATCATTTTGCTTTCAATTCTCATCCCTGCCCTACTCTTTGGAAACCTTACAAATGTATATATACAGCTTCTTATGGCAACTACCGTATGGTTGGGATTGATAGGATTCCTTGACGACAGCATAAAGGTGTTCAAAAAGAACAAAGAGGGTCTTAACGGCAAATATAAGATAATAGGACAAGTCACACTCGGTGTGGTTGTGGGTCTTGTATTGTGCTTCAGCAATCAATCTGTTGTAAGGGTAAAATCAACGCCCAATGCGGTACAGGCACATCCGGAAATTATTCAGGAGGGTACAGAACACTCCTCTGTAGTATATTTTGAAGATGTAAAGAGTACCCAGACAAATATTCCTTTCATTAAGGATAATGAGTTTGATTACAGGTGCTCTCCCCTTTTGACGGTAAAGCTGGCGAAATTGCAGGTTGGGTAATTTACATACTTGTAATAATATTCATCATTACAGCTGTATCAAACGGCACTAACCTCACCGATGGAATGGATGGACTTGCTACAGGCACATCTGCACTCATAGGTACAACAATAGGTATTCTTGCATATCTGTCGGGAAACTCAATTTATGCATCCTACCTCAACACCATGTATATTCCTAACACCGGAGAGGTGGTTATTTTTATGGCAGCTTTTGTTGGTGCGCTAATAGGCTTCTTATGGTACAACACCTACCCTGCCCAAGTATTTATGGGCGATACAGGCAGCCTTGCACTTGGCGGCATCATTGCAGTAGCGGCAATTATAATCAGAAAAGAGCTTCTTATTCCAATACTTTGCGGAATCTTCTTTGTTGAGAGTCTCTCTGTAATAGCTCAAAGATTCTATTTCAAATACACAAAGAAGAAATATGGCGAGGGACAAAGGATATTCAAAATGTCACCACTTCATCACCACTTTCAGAAGGAGGGCATACCTGCACTTATCCAAAGGCCACACAAAGCCATTCCCGAAGCAAAGATTGTTGTAAGATTCTGGATTATCACAATCCTTTTGTGTGCATTGACAGTAATAACACTTAAAATAAGATAGCCATGCAAAGAATAGTTGTATTGGGCGGAGGAGAGAGCGGTGCAGGTGCTGCTGTACTTGCCAAAGTCAAAGGCTTTGACGTTTTCTTGAGCGACAACGGCAAAATAAAAGATGAAATGAAAGAGCTGTTGCGCAAATATGATATACCTTTTGAAGAGGGTGGACATACAAGTGAGCTCATACTTAACGCCAATGAGGTAATCAAGAGTCCGGGTATTCCCGACAGCGTTGCCCTTATTGTTGCTTTGCGCCAACAAGGCACTCCTGTTATATCAGAAATTGAATTTGCAGGCAGGTATGACTCTGCCAAAAAGATCTGCATTACAGGAAGTAACGGCAAGACCACTACAACATCACTTATATACTTTATGCTCAAGAATGCAGGGCTCAATGTTGGCCTTGCCGGCAATATAGGCCAGAGTTACGCCTATCAGGTGGCTACTGAAAAATATGATTACTACGTATTGGAATTGAGCAGTTTCCAATTGGACGGCATGTATGACTTCAAAGCAGACATTGCAATTCTTATGAATATCACGCCGGACCATCTCGACCGCTACGACTTCAATATGCAGAACTACATAAACTCAAAGTTCAGGATTACCCGTAACATGAATGAAGAGGATTGCTTTGTATTCTGTGCCGACGACCCTGTTACAGTAACCGAACTTGAAAAGATTGTACTAAAGGCGCAGATGTTGCCATTCAGCCAGGAGAGAGAGGTTAAGAACGGTGCATACATAAAGGAGGAGAAGATGTGCGTTACATACAATAAGGATGAGTATGTAATGTATTTGAAAGAGCTGGCACTTGAAGGCAGACACAACGTTTACAACTCAATGGCAGCAGCCATTACAGCTAAGGCCATCAATATAAGCAACAAACTTATACGTGAGAGCCTCATGAGTTTCAAAGGGGTTGAACACAGAATGGAGAAGGTTCTAAAAATAAAGGATGTGCTATACATAAATGACTCCAAGGCAACCAATGTAAACTCATCATGGTATGCACTTGAGAGCATGAAGACTCCTGTTGTATGGATAGCAGGCGGTAAAGATAAAGGCAATGACTACGAACCATTATATGAACTTGTAAAGGATAAAGTTCACACACTCATCTGCATGGGTGTACATAATGAAAAGCTGCATGAGTGCTTTGGAGATAAAGTAGAAGTTATGGTAGACGCACTGTCGGCAAAAGAGGCTGTAGAACTTGCCTATAAATATGCAAAACCCGGAGACACCGTACTCCTCTCCCCTGCATGTGCAAGTTTTGATCTCTTTAAGAGTTATGAAGATAGAGGCCGCCAATTCAAGGCAGCAGTAAGAGAATTGTAAATATATTTCCAGCTAAAGAAAATGGCATTGAAGTTCAACATAGATAGCGAAGAGCCAATCATAAACCGCTTACATGGCGACAAGGTAATATGGATAATTATTTTCATACTATCCCTTATTTCCATTGCCCTCATCTACTCGGCAAGCAGTTCACTGGCCTTCAAGAAGGGAGTTACAAACTTCTCATACCTTATGGACCAATGCAAGTTTGTATTGCTGGGGTTGCTTACCGTTTATATCTGTTACCGCATACCTCTGGGCATATACCGTTTTGCCACATTCCTGATATTTGGAGCAAGTGTAATTATGCTCGCCCTTGTACCTATAATTGGAGTCGAACTCAATGGTGCAAAGAGATGGTTGGTTATTGGTCCGTTGCAGTTCCAGCCTACCGAATTTGTAAAGATAACTCTAATTCTATATCTGGCAAGAGCATTGGAAATGTGGGAGTTGAAGAGTTTTAAAGATTTTTTTATAAAAATACTTACCCCTATTGGTGTAGTTTGCGTTCTTATTCTTATTGGTAGTGTATCAACAGCTGCAATCATTGGAGGATTGAGCTTCCTGATTTTATGGTTAGCCGGAATAAAATTCTCATACCTTGCCAAATCCTTTGGTCTGGCTGTATGTGGCTTCCTATTCCTTATTCTGCTCAACAGCGGTGTAAAGCTCATAAATGAGGATATTGATCTCTTTCCACGTTTCAGCACTGCCGTAAGCCGTATTGAGAAGTTCTTTGTAAAGGAGGAGATTGATGAGACATTGAGTGCCGAAGAGAAACAGAAGAAAAAAGATGAAACCTTCCAGGAAGATATGGCTAAAATTGCCATCTCATCAGTTGGTGTACTGGGTAAGGGCCCTGGAAAAAGCACCCAACGTTATGTATTGCCGCACCCCTACTCCGACTTTATATACACTATAATAATTGAGGAGTATGGTCTGCTGGGTGGTGTATTTGTTCTTATGCTGTATATATGGTTTTTCTACCGGTGTGTAATGATGGTACAGCACTGTACCAAAAAATTCACGGCCATAACGGTAGGAGGATTAGGACTTATGATAACCGTCCAGGCGGGTCTTCACATACTGGTAAACGTTGGTATTGCTCCAGTTACAGGCCACACGCTGCCTCTGGTAAGTTTAGGAGGAACATCTCTGTTGATTTTCAGTTGCGCCTTTGGAATAGTACTGTCGGTAAGCCGTACTATAGATATGGATAAAACCAAAAAGGCAGAAGAAAAGAATAAGGAACACGAAATAATTGATGAACTTACTGGAGAGTTCAAATAGTTGGAGAGTAAGATTTAATAATATTCAGTTATAGTTGATGATGGAAAAGTTGAATGTAATAATAAGCGGAGGAGGAACCGGAGGTCATATATTTCCGGCCATATCCATTGCCAATGGCATTAAAGAGATAAATCCGAATGCCAATATACTCTTTGTTGGCGCCACAGGCAGGATGGAGATGGAGAGAGTGCCGGCTGCCGGATACAGAATTATTGGAATTCCGGCCCAAGGATTGAAAAGGCCGCTTTACCACCCACACAATCTGAAAGTGGCTCTCGACTATTTCCGTTGCAAAATTAAGGCAAGAAGAATAATAAAGGAGTTCAAACCCGACGTTATTGTTGGCGTTGGAGGTTATGCCAGTGCCGCTATAGTTGGAGTAGCTGCCAAGAGCGGTTTGCCAACTCTTTTACAGGAACAGAACTCATTTGCCGGAATTGTAAACCGCAGTAACGGCAAATATGCCGATAAGATATGTGTTGCCTATGATGGTATGGAGCGTTTCTTTCCTAAGGAGAAAATAATGATTACAGGCAACCCCATAAGAAAAGATATTACCAAGAGCACACCACAAATGAGAGAGGAGGCATACAGATTCTACAATCTCGACCCCGGTAAAAAGACCATATTTGTAGTTGGAGGAAGCCTTGGTTGCAGAACTCTTAATGAGTGTATGAAAAAGGAGATAAGCACCGGCAATCTCTTCTCGAGCAAAGAGTTGGGCAGCTGTCAGGTAATCTGGCAGTGCGGCAAGTTCTACAAAGAGGAGGTTGATGAGTTCATGAAGGGACAGAAAGAGGTAAATGTTAACCATACAGATTTTATTCAGAGAATGGATCTTGCCTATGCAGCAGCAGATATAGTAATAAGTAGAGCAGGAGCAGGCACCATATCTGAATTGTGCGTTGCCGGCAAGTGTACAATATTTGTTCCATCGCCCAATGTTGCAGAGGATCATCAGACACATAATGCAATGGCCCTTGTACATAAATATGCAGCAATGATGGTAAAAGATTCAGATGCAATCAATGAACTTTTCAAAACTGTTAAGGGACTGCTTAATAATCCTGCAAAGATACAGGAGATGGAGAGGAACATCATTACTCTGGGCAAGAAGGATGCGGCTCACGTCATTGCAAAAGAGTGCATTAAATTGTCGGGATTAAAAAAATAGAGACAACAATATGAAGAATGTTTATTTTATAGGTATTGGCGGTATTGGAATGAGTGCCATTGCCCGTTACTATAACCACGCAGGTTTTTGTGTGAGCGGTTATGACAAAACCCCTTCAAAGCTTACGGCAAAGCTTGAAGAGGAGGGTATTGCCATTCACTATAAAGATGATATTTCATATATTCCCGACAATATAGAAGAGACTCTTGTAATTTATACACCTGCCATTCCTGCAGATATGGGGGAGCTTGTATACGTAAGGGAAAACGGATACAGACTTGTAAAGCGTTCACGCGCCCTTGGAGAGATTGCTTCAATGCAATGCTGTCTTGCAATTGCAGGAACACACGGAAAAACAACTACCAGCACAATGCTGGCACATATATACACACATAGCGGACTGGGCTGCAATGCATTTTTGGGTGGCATTTCAAAAAATTACCATACAAACCTGCTTTTGAGCAAAAACCCGGTGATTGTTGCAGAAGCCGATGAGTTTGACCGCTCTTTTTTGCAACTTTTCCCAGATATTGCTGCAATTACATCTACAGATGCAGACCATCTTGACATTTACGGTAACATTGAGACCATTCAGGGGGCTTTTGCCGAGTTTGCCTCACAAATTAAAGAGAGTGGCTATCTCATAGCAAAGAGAGGCATCTGTCTGGATACTTCTAAAGTTAAAGCGAAAGTGTTCAGCTACTCATTTAAGGAGAAAGCAGATTTCTACCCCGAGA
>JAFZFL010000161.1 GCA_017555925.1 Bacteroidales bacterium
AAATTTTTTGATTGATTTAGGAAATACCAATTGTAAAGTGGCATTTGAAGAAGAGGGTATTCTTCATGAGATACATAGAAGTACTCAAGATGAAGATATCCCGTCTTTTATTTTTTCACATCTTGAGAATAGGGATGTGAATGTTATTGTCTTTTCAAATGTAAGAGATGATAATCCTGAATTAAACAGAGCTTTAGAGGAAAGATGTAACCGTTTTGTACTTCTTGATTCTACAACAGAGTTGCCGGTAGACCTCAATTACCAGTTTCCTGCAAAAGGGCTTGGAGCAGATAGAATAGCAGGAGCTCTGGCTGTAGCAACTATGTTTCCGGGTAAAGAGTGTATAAAATTTGATTTTGGAACAGCACTTACGGTAGATTTTATCAATAGAGAAGGCACTTTAATGGGTGGAAACATTTCGTTGGGTCTAACAAGCAGATTTAGAGCACTTAACACTTTTACAAAAAGACTTCCGCTAATAAAACCAGAAGAGGAGTTTCCAACAGTAGGTGTAAATACAGCCACAGCAATGACAGCTGGTGTGGTTTTAGGTCTGATTTTTGAAGTGGAGGGTTATATTAAAAATAATCCTGAATCTACAATAGTTTTTACTGGGGGAGATGCATTTTATTTTGCAGAAAAAATGAAAAGTGCCATCTTTGTTGCCCCTAATTTGGTATTGTTAGGTTTAGCCCAAATTGCAAATTATTATGCAGAGAAGCAGAATTAAAGGTTTATATCTTGTATTGTCGTTATTATTTGCCCTGTCGGGAGTAGCCAAAGCCCAAACAACAGATGCTTTGGGTACTTTCACTCCATATTCATTATATGGAATTGGTGAAATTGTCAAGCAGGGTACTGCGATAAACAGAGGAATGGGTGGAATAGGTGTAGGTGTAAGGGATAACCGCTACATAAATTATACAAATCCGGCATCTATAACCCAAAGGGACACTCTCTCTTTTATGCTTGATTTTGGTATTGCGCAAAAAAATTTCTACAATTCAGACGGCAAGTCAAAATCTGCGTACAACACTTTCAACATGCACAATATTGTGCTGACTGCCCCTATATACAAAAAATCGGCACTTATTGTTGGTATTACTCCATATAGCGATGTGGGATATAAGTTTGAGTCTACAGAAAATGATAAGGAGCTTGTATCTCAGTATGGTGACATCAAATATCAGAAATATGGAACCGGAAGCATCAGTCAGTTCTTCCTTGGAGCTTCAATGAATTTCTTCAAACACTTCTCTTTAGGAGCTGAGTATATATACTATTTTGGCGCAATTGACAGATATAGCAATGTTCTTTTCAATTCGGCAAGCGGCTCAATGAGAACTTTGAATACCGGATGGGATTATGCTCTGGGTGCCTCATCAGGAAGAGTGGGATTACAATATTTCGGTAATCTTAATAAAGAGAAGGGGGTAGATCTTACAATTGGAGCAACCTATAGGATGGCAACAAAACTTAAAGGAGATTTCAACAGATTTGCCTATGCCTATGATGATGCCATAACAGATACTATAACAAACACCCTGTCTGAAAATGCCAAAATAGAGATTCCTTATGAAATATCTGCCGGATTCTCTGTAAGAAAGAGAGACAAATGGATGTTTGGTTTTGATTACATGAGACAAGATTGGTCAAAGTCATCATTTGAGGGGGCTGATGGTGTGAAGTTCCAACCGTCGCTGGCATCATATTACAAGGCCGGTTTGGAGTTTACTCCAAATAAATACGATATAAGATACTATATGAAAAGGGTTACATACAGGGTTGGTGCCTACTATGAGCAGTCCTATGTGACTTTAGGTTCATATCAGATAAATGCGGCAGGAATTACATTTGGAATGTCACTGCCAATATTCAGATTCTACAATGCAGTTAATATTGCGGTTGATATGGGTCAGAGGGGAAGTGTCAAAAATAATCTGGTAAGGGAAAGATATGTGCAGTTTATGGTTAATATAAGCCTGCATGACATATGGTTTGTAAAACATCAATATCAATAGAATAATTAAAACTTAAATATTTGACATTTATTATGAAAACATTACGTACTTTATTGGTAGTGGCAGTTGCTTTGGTAATGGGAGCTTCAAGTGCTATGGCACAGGGTAAGTTTGGTCCCGACAGTGCAAACTGTGTAAACTCAATGAACTTTTACAGAGATTTCCTAAAACAGGGAGATATTAAGGAGGCTGCTCCAGAGTGGAGAAAGGCTTTCAAGAGTTGTCCTCCAAAGGCAAGCCAGAATATCTATCTTCATGGTGCTCAAATTTACAGAAGTCTTATTAATAAGGCCAGTGCCGATACAAAGCAGGGTTTGATTGATACATTGATGATGATTTATGACAGAAGAGCAGAGTTGTATCCAAAATCTTGGCTTAAAGCTAAACAGAACAAAGTTTTGGATATGGCAAATTATTTTGCAGCAGATGACAAGAGTGTATTTGACGAGACTGCAGAGGTTATCAAAAGAGCTGGTGAAGAGTTGAATCCTGATTTGTTGGTTTTGCAAATGAACCGTGCAAAAGCAATGTACGAATCGCAGAAAATCTCTGCTGAGGATGTGTTGAACACTTATTCAGAGTTGTCGCCAATGGTAGATGCTATTGTTAAGGCAGATCCTTCTGATAACAATAAAATCAGACAAGCTACTTTTGAGAATGCATTCATTTTGAGTGGTGTTGCAAATTGTGATAATCTTATCTCAGTATTTACTCCACGTTTCGATGCAAACCCAACAGATTTGGCTATGGTTAAGAATATTGCAAAACTATTGTCAGATAACGACTGTCTAAGTTCAGAGTTGTTCTTGAAATCTGTAATGGCTATGCATGAGTTGGAGCCTTCATTTAACTCAGCTCGTCTTCTTTACAGACTATATTCAAGCAAGGATCAGAACCAGGAGGCTTTGAAATATCTTCAAGAGGCTATTGACAGTCCGGAGTCAGATGATATGGATGATGCTGCAATGTTGTTTGAGATGGCTACATTCCAGTTCAAGAAGATGAACCAATATGGTCAGGCTGTTGCTACAGCTAAAGCTGCATTGGAGAAAGATGCTTCACTTGCTGGTAAAGCAAACTTGTTGATTGGTACAATCTGGTATCAGGTTAAATGTTCTGGTAATGAGATTGAGCAGAGAGCTAAATTCTGGGTAGCTACTGATTATTTGCAGAAAGCTAAAAATGCTGATGCTGCTTTGGCTGCAGATGCAGATGAGATGCTTCGTAACTGCCGTGTATACTATCCTACAGTAGAGGATGCATTTATGTACGATCTACAAGATGGTAACTCATTCACTGTTTCTTGTGGTGGAATGAGCGCAACAACTACAGTTAGAACTACAAAATAGTATGTTTAGGTTTTATCCTAACATAAAAAACATAGCATTGGTAGTAATTGTATTTGCAATTACTACCATTGTTGTATCTTGTGCCGGCAAAACGGAGATGGGTGAGTCTGTGGATATAAATGTAATTCCTCGCCAGACGGTCAATGATATGTGTGCAGTACAAACGAATAATGGAATGTTGCAGATGAGGATGGAAGCAAAACTTATGCAGCGTTTTCAGAATGATTCAACCAGAATTTCTTATGAATTGTTTCCGGAAGGTTTTGATGTGTATGCGTACAATAGTGAAGGACTGCTTGAAACTCATATCCACTCCGAAGTTGCCAAACATACAACAACAAAGTTTGATGAGAAATGGGAGGCTTATGGCAATGTTGTCATAAAAAACTTTGTTAAAGGTGAGCGGATGGAGACCGATACTCTCTACTGGGATAGAGAAACAAAGCGTATTTTTACTCATAGATTGGTAAAAATGTACTCTCCTCAAGGCTTTATGCAGGGGTATGGAATGTACAGCGATGAAATGGCAAGAAATGCCCAAATAATGAAACCGTTTGACAGTTACGGTATAATCAGCAATGATTCTACATCTGTACCTTATATAGATACCGTGAATTTTATTGGTCCTCAACGCAGGGCTGAGTCTGTGCGTAACAGATTACTCATAAAGGATAAAGAGCAGTAATGGCAGATTTTATAATTACATTTATAGCACTTGTGTTTTCTGCAATTTTCTCGGCGTATGAAATTGCTTTCCTTTCTTGCAACAAATTGAAGGTGGAACTTGACAGGAAGCAAGGAAAACATTATGCTTTGGCTATGGCCAGGTTTATGGAAAAACCGGAAGACCTTATATCCAGTCTCCTGATGGGAAACAATGTGGCTCTTGTTATTTATGGTATAGCTATAGCAAATATTCTCGATCCACTGATTGAAAAATATCTTACCCAGAGTTTGGGAGGAATTCTTGTTATTGAGACTATAGTGGCAACACTTATTGTACTTATAACGGCTGAGTTTCTGCCTAAAGCGTTGAGCAGACTCAATCCGAATGGCGTATTCTCTTCCATGTATTGGGTAATTCTCTTCTTCTATTGGCTCTTCTATCCTCTTACAGCATTAACCAAGTCTCTCTCAATGAGTATAATGAAGCTGCTCGGATTCAAGGATGTTTCCAAAGTCAACAGAGCTTTGTTCGATAAAAGTGATCTCATTCATCTTTCAAATGAAGTGAGCATTTCTCAAGAGGATGAAAATGAGCATAGCAGTGAGATGATGATCTTTCAGAATGCTCTCAACTTTTCAAGTGTAAAACTGAAAGAGTGCATGGTCCCCCGTACAGAGATTGAGGCCATTGAAATATCTGATTCCATTGAAGATCTGCTCAAATTGTTTATAGAGTCGGGTTATTCGAGAATTATGGTTTATAGGGATAATATCGACAATATTATCGGATATGTCCACTCAAAAGATTTGTTCAAGCAGCAAAATGCTACAGTTGAAGATCTGTTGCGCCCAATCAACTATTTCTCTGAGCAGATGAGTGCGCAGACTCTGCTTGCCTTTCTCACAAAAAATAGAAAATCTGTAGTTGTAGTTAAGGATGAGTATGGTGGAACCGCCGGTATTGTCACTCTTGAAGACATTATAGAAGAGATTTTTGGGGATATTAGTGATGAGTTGGATAAGGAGGAGTTTATTGAAAAAAGAGTGTCGGGAAATGAATTTGTCTTCTCTGCAAGGTTGGAGGTTAAGGAGTTAAACAAGAAGTATGATTTGGAACTGCCGGAGAATGATGAATATGAAACACTTGCAGGGCTTATAGTATATTTTAACGAGAGTATTCCAAAAGAGAAGGAGATTTTGCAGTTTGGAGGATTTTCCTTTACCATTCTCAAAACTACAAAGAACAGGATAGAGACTGTAAGTTTAAAAATCCTTAAAAATTAAGGAGATAATATAAGAAAAATTACTATCTTCGCGCTTCTAACCAAAAAAAATGGAAAAAATTATTAAAAAGTTATAAAAATGGCAGCTTTAGAGAAGATACGCGTAAAAATGGGAGCATTTATCACTGTGATAATT
>JAFZFL010000162.1 GCA_017555925.1 Bacteroidales bacterium
CTTACTAATACCATTCTCAAGCATATGCATATACTTCAATCGTTCTGCATAGCCGTGTTTCTTTCTCTTTTTTAACATAACAAAACCCCAAAAGTTTTTGTCTAACTTTTGGGGTTCATATCACTAACTTTCGGGGTTCATGTCATTAGACAAATACTTTCGGGGTTCGTCTCATTTGTGCCCCTTCTTTTCAACTTGTAGCTCTGCATATTGTTTAAAGGAAAAATATCAGGCTTATGAAGAGAGTTATCAGAGATCTCAAGCGGACAGCTTGTTGTAGAGAGTGTGCGGGAATACCATTCCTGCTCTTGACAATGTCATTAATTTGCGTACTCTTTTTTTCTTGTAAGGAGAATATTGTATCACCTGATGAGGTGAGGCCGGTTAAAGTCTCAAAAGTGCGTCCGTACAGCGTAGTGGAGTTGAACTATACCGGCGTTGTAACACCAAAGGAGCTGGTAAATCTGGCATTCAGGATGGGTGGTCCATTGATTGGTGTAGATGTGGTGGAGGGTACAAAGGTCAATAAGGGCGATATTATTGCCAGGATTGATCTGGCAGATTATTCTCTCGATATGGAGGCCAAGAAGGCTACTTATATTACAGCTTCACAGCAGATGGAGCGGGCTGCCCGCCTTTTGGAACGGAATGCGCTTTCAAAGCAGGATTATGAGAGCATGAGAGCCAGTTATGAGAATGCCAGGGCTACTTATGAGAACTCTCTCGCCATTTTGGAGCAGACCACACTCAAAGCGCCATTCAGCGGATTTATTCAGGAGAAATATGTAGAGAATTATCAGGAGGTGACACCCGGCCAGAAGATAGTCTGTCTTATAAATCCCAACAAACTTCAGATGCAGGCCACTCTTCCCGACAGGGCATTGTCATATATAACCTCCAACCCAAGAGTTTATGTGGAGTTTGAAGCCTATAAAGGGGAGAGGTTTGAGGCTGCAATAACAGAGTATGTGCAATCTTCACCCAATGGGTCGGGCATTCCTGTTTTTGTTGAAATTACAGACCCGTCATTTAACCTTGACAGATATAGGGTTGCCATAGGGTTCTCCTGTACAATAGGGATTCAGGTAGATATAGACAGCAATGCGTCGTTAATGCTGGTTCCGCTCACGGCGGTTGTGCAGACATCTCAAGGCAATAATGCCGTATTTCTTTATTTGCCTCAGGAGGGTATAGTCAGGCAGAGGATAATTGAAGTGGGTGAGGTGGTGAACAGAAGTTATATGGTGGTAAAAAAAGGGGTGTCGGCAAATGACCTTGTTGTGAGTGCGGGAGCTTTGCGTCTAAAAGATGGTGAAAGGGTGAGGATTTTTGATGTAAATGAAGAGTGAACTAATATAATTGTCTGATAATATGAATATTCCAAGATACTCCATTGAGAATGGCAAGGTGATATGGTTTCTTTTGGCGCTTATGGCCATTGGTGGTATAGTGGCCTTTTGGGAGTTGCCGAAAAAAGAGGACTCACCATTCAGCATTAAAACGGCTGTACTTGTCACACAATATCCCGGTGCTACTCCGCAAGAGGTTGAGAGACTTATAACAGAGCCAATTGAGAGGGAGATACAATCTATGGGAAGGGTGCGGGAGATAAAATCGGAGTCAGGTTACGGAGTCTCCAAGATAACAATTGACCTGGAGCCTGACATACCGCCCGAGCAGATGCCTTTAAAGTGGGATGAACTCAGACGTAAGGTGGCAAATATAGAACCCCAACTTCCTCAAGGTGCATCAAATATTATGGTAAATGATGATTTTGGAGATGTTTACGGTATCTATTATGCGCTTACTGCCGACAATGGTGAGTTTGATTTTTTACAAATGAGCAGCAATTCCCATGTGGGAGGATTTACATATTCCGATATGCGTGCTGTAGCCCAAAGAATAAAGACGGGACTCACACCAATAAAAGGAGTCCAGAAAGTTGCGCTCTATGGAGAGCAGCAGGAGGTGGTGAATATATTTGTTGATCCGGGCGAAATAGCCAATTTAGGAGTTGACATCAACTCTATAATTGCAACCATGAATGCTCAGAATCTTCTTATACCGGTGGGAGAAATTAATGCTGGTGAGTATCAGATAAAGGTTGTGGCTGATGGAGTGTACAACTCATTGGATGATATAAGAAATCAGATAATAACCTCAAGAGAGGGGCAGGAGGTGAGGATCGCAGATATTGCTCAGGTTGAGGCAGGTTATATTACCCCACCATCCGTGCTTATGAGGGTAAATGGCAAATGGGCAATAGGAATAGGTGTGGCAACGGGTAAAGAGGATGATGTTGTGGCTGTTGGAGATGAAGTGGGCAAATGGTTGGATAATTTCAGCAGAGAGTTGCCTGTCGGGATGGAGATAGTTACCCTATATCCCGAAAATGTCATTGCAAGAGAGGCCAATAATGGTTTTGTTTTAAATCTGGTTGAATCTCTGATAATAGTTGTGGCCATTATACTGCTTGTTATGGGAGTGAGGGCCGGTCTGCTCATTGGCAGCTCACTGCTCTTTTCGGTAGGTGGGACACTGCTTATTATGCTCCTGTTGGGGGTGGGACTCAACAGAACCTCTCTGGCCGCCTTTATAATAGCTATGGGCATGTTGGTTGATAATGCAATTGTGGTTACTGATAATGCCCTTACAGGTATAAAACAGGGTGTTGATAAGGTAAAGGCGCTGGTGACCGGAGCAACGCTTCCCCAATGGGGGCTGTTGGGTGCCACATTTATAGCAATAGCATCATTCTTGCCGCTCTATCTGGCTCCTGAATCAGTGGCGGAGATTGTGAAACCCCTGTTTATAGTATTGGCCATATCTTTGGGGTTGAGCTGGTTCCTGGCAATGAGCCAGACACCGCTCTTTGGAACATTCATACTTAAGGAGAATAGCAGCGGCAAGGTTGAGGACCCGTATGACAAGAAGTTGTACCACAGGTTTGAAAAGATTTTACGCAAACTTGTGAAACACCGTTATATTACTCTTGGCAGTGTGGTGGCCCTTCTGATTTTCTCGTTATGGATAATGAGCATAATGCCACAGAGCTTTTTCCTATCAATGAACAAACCATATGCGAGGGCCGATCTTATTTTCCC
>JAFZFL010000163.1 GCA_017555925.1 Bacteroidales bacterium
CTTTGGGAGATACTAAGGCTGATTATAAAGTATCCTTTAGTGACGTAGTTGTAGCAAATGACGGGGGAATAGTTAGTTTGACAGTTTCGACTAATTATGAAACCGCTGGAAACAGCATGCTACTATTGCCTCATACTACTGCAACAACAGCTTGGACTCCAGCTACAGGTAGCCAAACTGAAACAGAATTTGATGGTACTTATATTGCTGTAAATTGTAAAATTTACAATATTGCTGGAGATGCTTATGCTAATACTGATGTGATGTTGCATAATGGTTGGGCTATTATACCAGTATCATTTACTTGGAAGCCAGGTAAAAGATATATTTACACTATAGTATTTGGCAATAATAATGGTGGTACTGATGGTGGTAATAAAGATAATCCAGAGCCTGGTAAAGATCCTGTATTGTTGCCTATCGATTACACAGTAACAGTTGATGATTTTGATAGAATTAATGTTGATGGTCTTGTTATGAAACAAGATTAATCAGACACTTAGCTGATTTTTTAAGTCGGAAGGGGTTGAATGTCCCCTTCCGATTACTATAAAAGAGGGGGAGGTTTGTGGGGATAATTTGAGGCATAAAGTCAGAAGATCCAATTACTATGTTAAGAATAATCTCTAAGGTTGTTGTCAAACTCTATATTGCTGTTGCTTTGGTGGCGGTGATTGCGGTTTCGTGCCAGAAGCAGGAGGAGCAGGCTTTGGCGGAGAGTGGAGATGAGATTGTTTTTAATGTGGAGATGAATGATGGATTTGCATTGAAATCCGCAGGTGAAAATAGTGGAGAGAGCGGTTATGCTTCAAGAGAATTTTTTCTTTGCTCTTTTGGGACGGATTCTGTATGTATGACTCTCTCGGAGGGGGCAAATTCTGTAAAGTGGGCTAATGATCCCGATACATTGGATGTGGGTACAAAGGGTGCCCCAATTGAAGACCCGTCGGGAGGAGACGCTTATGCTCTCAAGGAGTTTTGGATCTCTGCATTGTTGGATGACGGCTCGCTCTATTTTCCTGAAACAAATTTTGAAATTAGTGGAAGTGAGGCTATTAATAGCCAACGTTATTGGCCGGAGGATGAGGCTCTGAATTTTTATGCGTATGCTCCGGAGGAGGCGAAAAAAGGAGTGGAGGGGTTGGACTATTCATTTGCAAATGGTAAGTTGAAGGGCTCTTTCTCCTATTCGATGCCTGTAGATAATGTGGAGGGTAATGATGCTGAGATTCTTCCGGATTACATTTACACTATTGTAAGTGGAAAAACAAAAACAAAAGAGAGTGTGGGACTGGTTTTTCATCATGCCTTTTCTGCAATCTGTTTTAAGGTGGGTTCTATGCCCGAGAATGTGCAAGTAACCCATATTGCTTTGAGAAATATCTTCTCAGAAGGAGTTTGCAGCTTTGAGGAGAACGATGAGACAGGAATTTATTTTAATTGGACCGGACAGGCAGAATTGAAGGATTTTGTTCAATCTTTGAATGTACAGGTTGATGGCGCATCATCTTCTGGGGAGGCTTTGACAACTAAGGAGCAGACATTTATGGTGGTGCCGCAGACTTTGCCGGAGGATGCGGAGATAGAGATAGGTTTTACAATTAATGGGGCTGAACGTTCTCTGTCAAAGAAAATTAAAGAGGTTAATCCCAAATGGGAGGCCGATAAAAAATATATCTACTCAATCTCTATTCAGAGCGACCTTGTTGATATTGAAGTTACAGATGAGGTTGCCGGTGCGGTTAAGAGTAATGTAAAGATAACTAATACAGGAAATATTCCCGTATATATAAGGGCAATGGTTGTGGGGTATTGGAGTGTGGGCAATTATATTGTGTCGGCATGGAAAGATACCGACGGCACTTTTGTCTATTCATCTGCCTGGAGCAATTACTGGATAAAGGGAGCAGATGGCTTCTATTATTATAAATATCCACTTTTGCCCGACAAAACACCAACTGTTCCAATTTTTGACAGTTACACCTTGCAGGCGCCACCTCCGTATGCACGGGCAAGTTTGCAGCTGAATGTTATGTCGCAGGCTGTAGATGCGTCTACCATCAATGATGCTTCATGGCCTTGGCCAGTTAAAATAGCCGATGGGCTTGTTGAAGATCCTGAACAATTGTAATTGATTAACCATTATGGGTAGAGTAATGAAATATCATATAAGGTGTGTATTGTTGCTTATGACAGCAATGCTCTCTTCCTTTTTTGTTGTTGCACAAACGCAGGATGGAAGTGCCGAGTATCCATATTTGGTTGGCTATTATGATGGAGTAAAGGTAGATTATTATCAGTGGGCAGAAAGCAGTTATGGTACTGCTGGAACAGAGACGCACTTTAAACTTACTCATGATGTCTGGATAAGTCTTGCTGCCAATTCTGAAAGTGGCAGATACCAGACGATGAACATTAATGCAGGCACTGTGGTGTTGGATTTGAATGGCTATGAATTGAGGCTTATTGCTCCTACAGATGGAAGTGCAAATCCTGTAATGTTCAATGTGACTGGCGGTGCCAGATTTATATTGAAATCTTCAGGTGAAAATGGAGCAAGTGGAAGATTGGTGGGTTGTGGTGGAGCAGCAATGTCGGAACCTGCAGTTGTGGTAAATGCAAGCTCTTTTCTTTTGGAAAGCGGTTCGATTGATAATTTTTTGCAGCCTAATACAGCCAATGATTGGGGTGGTGCTGTTTATGTGGCAAATGGTAGTGTGTTTGAGATGCAGGGTGGAAGTATAAGGAACAGCGGTTTTATGAATAACGGCGGTTATTTGACGCAAGGTGGTGGCGTATATGTTCAGGCAGGTGCAGTAATGAGGTTCAGCGGAGGAACAATTTCTGGATGTAGTGCCCGTGAAGGTGGCGGAGTTTTTCTGGAGGGACCAACAACAAATATATATGAGGCAGATGATGCTCAAGCAGGTCTAACTATGAGCGGTTCTGCCCTTATTTCAGGATGTTCTGCAGCATATAGGGGTGGAGGTGTATATGTAGGTGCAACTGCAGATTACAGGAACAAGTTCAATATGTATGGAGGTTCAATTTCTGAGTGTACGGCAGTAAGTAATGGCGGCTGTGGAGTCTTTAGCAGTGGAATTGTGAATATGACCGGAGGAACCATTACAAGAAACAGACCAGGTGTGGAGTATTATACAATTAACGGAGATTTATATGCGCCAGACTATAATAATGCTAAGGTAATGGATTCCGGCTATCCGTATGGCGGAGGTATATGTCTTCAAGGTTTGAGTGGAAGCAGCCAGCCAAGTGTCTTTACAATGAATGGCGGTTCTATTGATGGTAATGTGGCCAGTTCAGGCGGTGGAATTATGGCATACACCAATTCAAGGTTATATATCCTTGGTGACTCTAAGGTAATGAACAATCACGCAATAGGCAGTGGAGGAACTGGTAATGGTGGAGGCATATATGTTCAGAGTTCAGATTTTAATATAAGCAGCGGCATAATTAGTGGTAATTCTGCACGCAGGTATGGTGGGGGTGTGAATGTGAATGCTTATCCCGATGATAATGCATCGCTTACATTAAGCGGTACTTGTGCAATTCTTAATAATACCGGTGGCCACGGAGGCGGAATCTCTCAGGAGGCAGGAAACTGTACCTTGAATATAAATAGTGAGAGTGTGCGAATAACAGGTAATATGGCGCGTGGAATTGCTGCTACAATTGCTGAGACATTTAAGAATGATACAACGTCAATGGTAGATAGCACAGCGTATAATTGTTATCTTGAAGGTGGCCACGGAGGTGGAATATTTATAGAGAAAGGTGATATAAATATATCAGCAGGTGTTATAGAGTCAAATAAGGCCGGCGGATCTGGTGGCGGTATTTCTATACGTGGTGTGCGTGTTGCAGGAAATATCAATCTGAATATGACAGGTGGTTCCATTTCAAATAATATTTCAAACTGTTTTGGCAACTATCCAAATTATACAAAGTTTGAGGGTGAGACTTTTCAACCACAGCCGGCTGCGGGTGGTGGAATAGATATTTATGCAAGAAGCACAACTAAGAATGCCATTACAGTTGAATCAACAATTGCTTCTGGAGTTATCTTGGGGAATAAATCTTCCAATGGAGCAGGTGTAAGTATTTTTACAGATGATAATAGCAGCGCCGTTTTAGAACTTGGTAGAACTGTGGGATCTGCCAGCTTGAATATTGTTGGCAATATGGCAACGCAGAACGGTGGTGGAGTTTATCTTGCTAAGGGAGATATAAAGATGTATGGAGGTCATATAGAGAATAATAGCTCCCAGAATGGCGGTGGAATATGTCTTGAAAATGGTTCCATTGAGATAGCTGGCAGCAATAGTAATATCCAAAATAATATTGCCGAACAGTTTGGCGGAGGAGTGTATGTGTGGAATGATGTTGTGGGTGGAACGCCTAAAAGTGTTACATTTTCCGGTGGAGTGATAACTGGAAACAGAGCCTATAATGGAGGAGGTATTAGCGTATACGGAAATATAGACATCCATGCAACCGATGTAATAGTGAGGAGTAATGTTGCAAATAATGGTGGCGGAATCTATATGTTGAATGATGGCAAAGGGTCTACGAGTATGGTGTACAATGGCGGTCTGGTAACCAATAACAGTGCTTCTGGCATTCTCAAAAGTACTATTGAAACTGCTTATGACAACGATGCCAACAACTTGGGTGTGGGTGGCGGAGTATATCTTGCCAAGGGTACATCTCTTGAGTTTCAGGTTGAAGAGGGAAGCCCGTTGGGTTTGTATGGAAATATTGCAAATACTGCTGCAGATGAGGTCTTTGCAAATGGTGTAAACACTACTTTGGTGCTTCCTAATGTGAATAATATGGATTTGCAGGATTATCACGTTGTAGCGGGAGAGTTGTATTGGGTAGAGGATTATGTTAATGGAGATACCCAATATAACATGGGTACTAAGGTGGATGGTGAGCTGTCGGGAGATAAGGTGTTCAGGTACAGGACAGCGTTCCTTGATATGAATTTCAGCGCAATCCATAAGATTAAATTGGAAGAGAATGAGCATACCAGAACATATACAGATACTTATGTTTGCCTTGCAATAGGTTATGATCTTTTTGTCGTAAATCTTATTAAGAAGGGTTTGAAGCTGGGTGAGAGTGCCCTTTTTGATATTTCATATAAGAAGAACGGTGTCTGGAGCAGTTATGGTACAATTTCATTGCCATGTTTGTCTTCTGAGGAGGTAGGCGATGCCGGTGTTACTGGAAAATTGGTTTTGCCTGCAGGTGTATGGAAATTTGAAGAGAATCAGAATTGGAGCGGATGGAAATATGATTTGCAAAGCATAATTGATTCTGAGGGGGCAAGTGTGGATATGAGTGAAGGTGTGCTTGTCAATTCAGTAAGAAGTGAAGCATTGAAAGAAATTGGAGGTTTTAAGTATATTTTTACCAATGTTAGAAAGGATATAACTGTAAAATCTGATGAGGCTGTGAAGCCAAATAATTTGAAGGAATAATAGAGTTTAACTGCATAATTAAGTTTAATAGCATAATGGTTAATCGTTTTGTGGCTAAATATCTGCTTTTGGGTCTTGTGGCAGTAGGATTGTTTGCGACCTCATGCGTGCATGAGAAGAATGAGTATGCTCCGGAGTCATCAATCATAATTGGTTATGACGTAAAATTGAACAATGTTTCTGATAAGCCTGCAACAAAGGCCGATGACGGAGGTATGGTTGTTGGTGAAAAGATAGAGATAGAGCGATTGAGTGAGAAATTTGGAGAGAAGAACCTCTTTTTGCATACAATTACAAATGTTTGGGATGGTAGTGCGACAGGTGGCGCTGCAAATGGTGTGGCAAATGGTGCCGGATATGGAAGTGATGTTCTTACAAGGGGCGCATTTATTAAAAATGGGCAGGAAGAGGGATGCTATTCCATTACTGATAAGCAGATAGCTGTTTCTGCATGGGTATATGATGGTGATGTTTCGGGCGGATATACATCTGGACAACAATATTTTGTGAATGATTTGTTGGAGAGCCCATGGAGCAGTACAAGATACTGGCCGGAGCTTAACGACCATTTGAGGTTTTATGCCTATGCTCCAACAGATGTGCAGAGTGGCGAGAAAAACAATGGCGCGGCAAATTATGTAACACTTCCATCTGCATGGGGTAATGCTTGTGTGCCTTCATTTGATTTTGTTGTGCCTGCAAATGTAGAGGAACAGAGTGATTTGTTGGTTGCTTCTGCACATGTTAAAAAAGAGGTCTTTGGCTCGGATGTAAATCTAAAGTTCTACCACGCGCTTACTGCGGTGCAATTTATGGTTGAAGATCTTAATGGCTTATTGATAAAGAGAGTTACATTAAGCGGTGTAAAGAATGAAGAGACATATACCTATGCGCATAATTTGAATGGCAATGCAGCAAGTACCGATGCCGCATACGATTTGGAAAACGGATCATGGAGCTCTGCAGATGCAACTGCAGATGGTGAGTATGTGCTGGATTTTACTTCAGGAGAACTGGAGAAAGCAGATGGAATAGAAAGTAATGACGGATATAAGTTCGTGACAGGCGATGAAACCCCTACCGTATATACATTGAACGAGGGCAATTTCATCCTGTTCCTTATGCCCCAACAGTTGGGCGATGATGCCCAAATAACCCTCGAAGGTTATGATGAAATTAGAGGTGAGAACGTTACACTGTCGGGAAAAATAGGAGGAAGCGGCAAAGAGTGGAAAAAAGGCCAGCATATAATTTACAAGATTTCAACATCAGACATATCAGTTCAGTATGTGTTTGAGGTGGAGGAGGTTTCTATTGATATGTTCCAGAATGATATAGTGAAGGAACCTCTTCCTACTGTAGAGATAAATGGCCAGAATATTGTGAAGTATGTTCCGTTTTATGGGCAGTTGGGCAGAAAGTTTGATGTAAAGAGTTATAAAAAGACTACCAGATTGGGAGAGTCTGAACCTGAAATTACACCGTTGGTATGGAAGATTGAGACAGAAATTCCATATTGGATAGACAGAATTTCGGCTACATCCGGTACAGGTCTGAATAATGAGGCGGGTGTTGAGGAGGTTACATATGATGTTATTGCGCAAACTCCCAATTGTATTTCGCATAATAATCTTAATAGAGGTTTTCCTTATAATAATGAAACAGTGGCAACTGCTTATGATCTTTCTACTAAAGGTGGTGTAGCTGCAATGAATACTGCAAATTGTTATATAGTGGATGCTCCAGGCTATTATAAATTGCCTTTGGTGTATGGAAATGCAATAAAGGATGGAAGTTACAATACAGTATCCTATATAGCTGCGAATCCGTTAACTGAGCCAAGTTCTTCATCATATTTGCTGCCTGATAATACTTCAGTTACTGCATATTATGATATTATGGGCCAGTTTTATAATTATGCGGGAGATGGAGGATGGACACCTGGTACTATCAATGATCCGTGGATTAATATAAATGACGATATCTTAA
>JAFZFL010000164.1 GCA_017555925.1 Bacteroidales bacterium
GAAGAGTATTCCTTGCTCCCTTCCAATACTCCACAATCTGCCCCAGCGGGGTATCTTTATGGGGAATGTAAGGCCCCATTCCTACCATATCAACCTGCAGATTTTTAAGGAACTGGAGATCTTCATCCAAATGGGCACCGGTTTGGAACGGGAGCCCTATCATTACACCACTGCCTAAAAGGTAACCTGTACTCTTCAAATCATGCAAAGCCTGCAGACGTGTATCATAAGAATGTAACTTGTCTGCAGGATGCAGTTTCTCATACAATTCTCTATTTGATGCCTCAATTCTCAAAAGATATCTCCCGGCCCCAGCCCGGAACCACTCTTTGTACACATCCTTGCTCTGCTCACCCAAAGAGAGGGTTATCCCCAAATCGTTCTGGGGAACAGAAATGACATCTGTGTCTTTTGCCATCTGCAACAGTTTCAACGGATCTCCCCCTGGCTGCAACCTCCTGATATGATATGCCAGTCTTGAAATTCTTTCAATAAAAGCACTGTCTGAACGCTCCCCTCCCTGAATTGCTACTGAACCATACCCGGCATCAAGAGCAAACTGTGCCTCCTGCAATACCTGAGCATCTGTCATCTCATACCTCTCCACCAGACAATTTCCTCCCCTGATCCCACAATACAGGCAATTCTTCCTGCACTTGTTGGAAATCTCTATCAACCCTCTGAAATAGACACACGGCCCCCTATACTTAAGCTTCAGTTCATACGCCTCTTTGTGAAGTTGGTCTAATTTGTAATTCATTGTATATAAATGTTATATTTACACCAGCGTTGTGACCGCACGCTCAAAGATACCTGTAACATAGGCAATGCACATTCCATAGTTGGTTACCGGAAGCCCGGCAGCAATTACTCTGCGCAGACGGTTACGGAGCTGGCGATGGGTGACCATACAACCTCCACACTGAAGCACAAGTGCAAAGTTTTCCAGCGGAGGAAGTTCATCCAACCCAGAAACAAATGTAAAATTCAGTTTGCAACCCACCTTCTTTTGCAGCATCATAGGAATCTTTACCCTACCGATATCTTCGCACGATGTATGGTGGGTGCAAGATTCAAGTACAAGCACATTATCTCCATCCTTCAACTTCCCGATAGCTTCCACCCCTTTCAGATACTCCTCAAAAGGGCCTTTTGCCCTTGCCATAAGAACACTGAAACTTGTAAGAGGGATCTCCTGGGGCACAATCCCCCCCACCTGTTTAAAGACCTGACTGTCTGTAACAACCATTTTCACCTTTTTGGATTTGGTATCGGGATTAAAATCTTTAAGGTAATCCTTCAATTGCTCCGGTTGGAGAACGGTTGCAATTCCACCATTATCAAGAATATCCCTTATAGCCATAACTTGCGGAAGAATCATTCTACCTGCCGGTGCCTCCGAATCTATAGGACAAACCAATACAATATTGTCTCCCTCCTCTACCAGGCCATGCATAATTGTCTTCTCTGCATCCCCCAGCAGCAATCCTTTGGTAATGAATGCAAACAGCATATCTATTGCATCCTGCTGTTCCTGTGGGTCTGTAATACAGCACGAGAACTCCACAACATCACACCCATACATATTGGTAAGATCTCCCGCCACACCAAAATCAAGAGGAATGATATCAGACTGATTGTGCACAACAACAACCGGGACATCCAGTTCCTTGAACTGTCTCAACAAATCTTTCTCTTCCTTCCCAAATATATTTCCTGTAAAAAGCAAAATTGCCATATCAACCTCCTCCACTATCTTAAGGCTCCTGGCAACTCTCTTCTCCCCCACTTCGCCAATATCATCTATTCCTGCAGTATCAATCAACTGTACAGGTCCTACTCCAGGTATCTCCATCCTCTTCTTTACAGGGTCAGTTGTTGTTCCAGCCTTATCTGAGACTATCGCAAAATCCTGCCCTAACAGAAGATTGATCAATGAACTCTTACCCGCATTTCTTCTACCAAAAATTCCTATATGTCTGACTTTACTCATTATATTTCAATTATAAATCCACCATTATGCCAAAATTATAAAAAAAATAAATAACCTGAATGCCTCCACTTCACTTTCGGGAAGTCGGTACCCGACTTCCCGAACAATTTACAACTTTAAAAGCCTGATATACAACAGATGAGCCGTTAAAAAGTTACGAAAATTCCAGTAGAAACTGAGTAAATTTATTCTGACTTTTTTTCTTAAAAATGGCAATCAATTCAATAAGAGACAATAGTTTTAAGGTTTTGCTTTTTTGGGATAGGGATTATTGGAACACAAAGTAGATTTGCGGCAAATGAGATTCCCGCCGGTATTATCAAATTAAGGTTAATATACCAGTAGGGGGTGCAGGGATGTCACTCCGGACAATGACGGTCGGGCGGGAAGATATTTCAGGTGATGGCATCCCTGCTTTATAAATCAAGTATAAAGAATGAAAAAAAATGTTGAAGGATTGTTTGAAGAGTGTCTCAACAATTGCAAAGAGCTGGCAAGCAGCAAAGAGTTTTGGAAAGGTGCAGCCTTATTTGTAGCCATAGTGTTACTGATATACACTGCGTATATTATTGTAGAATACTGGCCGGAAATAACAGACGGATTCAACCGCGGATGGAACAGCAGGTAGAAAAAATTACTATTTTTGCCGGAAGAAAAATTGTATTACAGCACAATTTTACCATATAACTGCAATATATATCAGAATGGCAAATACGTTTCAGGAACTTGGCCTTAACAGCTACATAATTAAGGCAATCAGCGAAATGGGGTTTGAAAAGCCAACCCCCGTTCAGGAAAGAATAATACCTACCCTTTTAGGTGAACATACAGACACTGTATGTCTGGCTCAGACCGGTACCGGAAAAACCGCAGCATTTGGTCTGCCTGCATTGGAAAGAATTGTTGAACACAACCTTGGCAGATACCCTCAGGTTCTTGTATTGAGCCCTATCAGAGAGCTGTGCAAACAAATTGCCCAAGATTTGAAAAATTATTCCAAATACCTTCCTGATTTGTGCATTGTTGATGTCTATGGCGGTGCAGGAATAGAACCTCAAATTAAAGCCCTCAAAAAAATTCCGCATATTGTGGTGGCAACACCTGGAAGATTGCTTGATATTATCGGGAGAAAAGCAGTAGACCTGAGCAAAATTCACACCCTTATCCTGGATGAAGCAGATGAAATGCTGAATATGGGATTCAAAGAGGATCTTGATGCCATTCTGGAGAGTCTTCCTCAGGAAAAAAGAGTGCTTCTTTTCTCTGCAACCCTTCCATTAGAGGTAGAAAAAATTGCCAAAACTTATATGAAGGATGCAGAGGTTGTAACAGTCGGCCAGAGGAACAGCGGCTCCAACAATGTAAAACATTATTGCTATGTTGTACACGAGAAAGACCGCTACCCGGCACTAAAACGTGTTGTTGACTATTATCCCGATATTTACGGCATAATTTTTTGCCTTACCCGCAGGGAGACCGGCGAGATAGCAATTGCACTGATAAAAGACGGATATGATGCGGATGCTCTACACGGGGACTTGTCACAACAGCAGAGAGACCAAGTAATGAGGAGATTCAAGGAGAAAAACCTTAGCCTCCTAGTTGCAACAGATGTAGCTGCCAGAGGAATAGATGTTAACAACCTCACCCACGTAATTAACTATAATCTTCCCGACGAAGTTGAACAATACACACACCGTAGCGGAAGGACAGGACGTGCGGACAAGACCGGCAAATCCATTGTTATCATAAATACAAAAGAGCAGAGCAAAATCCGTAGAATTGAGAAAATTATAAATAAGACATTTGCCATGTCAAAACTTCCTACTGGTGAAGAGGTCTGCTCCAAACAACTTCTCTCAATGATTGACCATATAAATGCTGTAGAAGTCAGAGAGGAGGAGATAGCACCATATCTTTCACTTATAGAGGAGAAATGGAGCGACCTCAACAGAAAGGAAATCATAAAGAAATTTCTCTCTGTAGAGTTCAACCGTTTCCTTGATTATTACCGCAACGCACCAGATTTGAATATTGTCCAGGAGAAGAAAAAGAAGGGTGTAGAGACAGATGATATCCCTTCATACATCCCTAAACGTGGAGAGAAGGGCTTCAAGTGGGTAAAACTGTCTATTGGGAGCAAGCAAAGCGTTACCGCCCGCAATATCATTAGAATGATGACCACATTGGGAGTAGGCAAAAAGGTATCGGGAAGATAGAAATCCGCAGAAGCGAGTGCTTTGTAAACA
>JAFZFL010000165.1 GCA_017555925.1 Bacteroidales bacterium
ACAAGCTCCTTCCCGAAAGATTGAAAGAGCTGTCGGGAAGAATGAATGAAAATTTTGAAATCAGGGACAATAACGGAGAGCGTGTAAAAGAGCCTTTTTCATACAACGCCGTTTTTATTAAAAATAACCGCTCCAACTGGGGAAGCTGTTCGGGAAAAAGGAATATCAATTTGAATCTGCATTTGGTTGCCCTTCCTAACGAACTTATGGATTTTGTAATAATCCATGAACTCTGCCATCTGGTACACCTTAACCATAGCAAGGAGTTCCACAAACTTCTTGATGCGGCATGCGGAAACAGAGAGAAGGAGTTGAACAAGAAATTAAGACACTACAAACTCTCTTAAAGAGATTTCCCTCCAAAAAATTGAGATTTTTCAAATAAAAGTTGCAGGATAACTATTTTTGACTACCTTTGCAGTCCCAATTTTGGGACAGAACAATTTAATAATCTTAGCAATGGCAGAGTATTTATCACCTGACAAAAAGCAAGAGATTTTCGGTCAATACGGAAAGTCTAATACAGACACCGGCTCAGCAGAGAGTCAAGTTGCTTTATTTTCCTACCGTATCGCTCACCTAACAGCACATCTTAAAAACAACAAGAAAGATTACAACACTCAAAGATCACTTTTGAGACTTGTTGGTAAAAGACGTCGTTTGTTGGATTACCTTAAAGCAAGGGATATTGAGAGATACAGAAACATTGTGAAGGCTCTTAACCTTCGTAAATAATACAACAGGAAAGCAAATGAGAGGTGGTAATGGTTACCGCCTCTTGTTTTTTTGTATTAATGGAAATAAATAGTAGGCAATGGCATAACTTTTTGTACATT
Source organism: Bacteroidales bacterium (assembly GCA_017555925.1). The sequence continues at coordinate 837 of JAFZFL010000165.1, forward strand.
TGCAAGATATTTAGATAAATATACCCTGCTTGCCAACAAAGGTAGCTCGCGGTAAGCAGAGGTGATGTTAGAGTTAATTAAAACTCCCGTAGGGGGAGGCGAGTTACACAAAAGAAATAATGAATGTAGTAAAAAAATCCATCCAGCTTAATGATGGAAGAATAATTGAGATTGAGACTGGCAAATTGGCCAAACAAGCAGACGGTTCTGTTGTAGTGAAGATGGGCAACACAATGTTGCTCGCGGCAGTTACATGCGCTAAAGACGCTAAAGAAGATGTAGATTTTATGCCTTTGCAGGTTGACTACAAAGAGAAATTTGCCGCAGCCGGAAGATTTCCTGGCGGATTCATGAAAAGGGAAGGAAGAGCTTCAGATGCCGAGATTCTTGTTGCCCGTTTGATTGACAGAGCATTGAGACCGCTCTTCCCAGACGATTTTCATGCAGAAGTATTTGTAACAGTTAACCTTATTTCAGCTGATAAGGAGATTATGCCGGATGCACTTGCAGGTTTGGCTGCTTCTGCTGCAATTGCAGTGAGTGATATTCCTTTTGGAGGTCCTATTTCAGAGGTTAGAGTTGCAAGAATTAATGGAGAGTTCTGTATAAACCCAACTTTCTCAGAGCTTGAGAAGGCAGATCTTGACATTATGGTAGCTGCTACCATTGATAACATCATGATGGTTGAGGGTGAGATGAAAGAGGTTAGCGAGGCTGTTATGCTTGATGCTATCAAATTTGCCCATGAAGCTATAAAAGTACAGTGCCAGGCACAGTTGGAGCTTATGGCAGAGGTTGGCAAGACAGAGAAAAGAACTTATTGCCACGAGAAGAATGATGAAGAGCTTAAAGAAGCTTGCCACAAATATTGCTACGACAAATGTTATGCAATTGCAAAAGGCGGCACTTCAAAACACGAGAGAGGTGATGCGTTTGCAGCTCTTGAAGAGGAGTTCCTTGCCACACTTTCAGAGGAGGAGCAGGAGGAGAAGGCTGCTTTGGTTGCACGTTACTTCCATGACGTTGAAAAAGAGGCTATGCGTAATATGATACTTGATGAGGGTATAAGACTTGACGGCAGAACAACCACACAGATAAGACCAATCTGGTGCGAGGTTGACTACCTTCCATGCGCTCATGGTTCTGCAATCTTTACACGTGGCGAGACCCAATCATTGACAACAGTTACTTTGGGTACCAAACTTGATATGAAAGAGACCGATGAGGTTTTGGTACAGAAAACTGAACCTTTTGTACTTCATTACAACTTCCCTCCATTCTCTACAGGTGAGGCTAAGGCACAGAGAGGTGTAGGAAGACGCGAAATCGGTCACGGAAACTTGGCTTTCAGAGCCTTGAAACCTATGGTGCCTACAGGTGAGGAGAATCCATATGCAGTACGCGTTGTTTCAGATATTCTTGAGTCTAACGGTTCATCTTCAATGGCTACCGTATGTGCAGGCACATTGGCTCTTATGGATGCAGGTATTCAGATAAAGAAACCTGTTTCCGGTATTGCAATGGGTCTTATCTCTGATTCAAAAACAGGCAGATACGCTGTACTTTCAGACATCTTGGGCGACGAGGATCACTTGGGAGATATGGACTTCAAAGTAACAGGTACAAAAGATGGTATCACTGCCACTCAAATGGATATAAAAGTTGACGGTTTGTCATACCAGGTTCTTGAGCAGGCTCTTGAGCAGGCTCGTCAGGGCAGAATGCATATTATGGGTGAGATGATGAAGTGCATTGACGCTCCACGTCCAGACCTTAAACCTTATGCTCCAAGAATTGTCCAGATTACAGTACCAGGAGAGTTTATTGGTGCAATCATTGGTAAAGGTGGTGAGGTTATCCAAAATATCCAGAAGACAACAGGTACAACAATCACCATAACAGAGCAACAGAATGAGAAGAATGAAGCTGTTGGTGTTGTAGATATATTCGGTGAGAATAAAGAGGGAATGGATGCAGCTCTAAATTGGATCAAAGGAATCATTACTGTTCCTGAGGTTGGTCAGGTTTACCAGGGAAAAGTTGTATCAATTCTTGAGTTTGGTGCATTTGTACAGATCCTTCCAGGCAAAGAGGGCTTGCTTCACATCTCAGAGATAGATTGGAAAAAGACCGAGAAAGTTGAAGATGTCCTTAACATTGGCGATGAGGTTGAGGTAAAACTTCTTGAGATTGACGGTAAGACAGGAAAGATGAGATTGTCTCGCAAAGCTCTTATGGAGAAACCGGAGGGTTATGTTGAGCCGGTTCGCAGACCTCGTCCTGAGGGTAAGGATGACCGCAGAAACGGCAATGATAGAAAAGGCGGCAAGTTCAATAAAGATGACAGACGCCCTGCCAGAAATGAGAACCGCAAAGAAGAGAGCGCAGAGTAATAATTATAAGACTGCATAATAAAAAGCTTCCGATTTATTGTCGGAAGCTTTTTTACTATATAGGTGTTCTGTAAGTAACCTGTCGGGACAAAAAAGGAGAGCAGCCATAAAAACTGGGACTGCTCTCCAAATGTAATTATCTCTGGCGCACTGTTTACTACCATGCATTCAAAGGACGGCCACTCATAAGCTGACGTGCAGCTGCTTTAACCTCCTCAAGAACTTTTTGATCGTCAATATTGCTAAGCACTTTATCTACAAGCTCAACGATAGTTGCCATATCTTTCTCAACCAAACCTCTTGATGTAACAGCAGGGCTACCTACGCGAATACCTGATGTCTGGAATGGTGAACGGCTGTCAAATGGAACCATATTCTTGTTAACTGTAATATCTGCCTGAACAAGTGTTTTCTCAGCAACTTTACCGGTAAGATCAGGGAATTTTGTTCTAAGATCTATCAACATTACGTGGTTATCTGTTCCGCCTGATACCACTTTATAACCTTTAGCAATGAATGCCTCTGCCATTGCCGCTGCATTCTTCTTAACTTGAAGCTGGTACTCTTTGAACTCAGGTTGCAATGCCTCAAAGAAAGATACTGCTTTGGCTGCAATACAATGCTCAAGCGGACCACCTTGAATACCTGGGAATACACTTGAATTCAAGACTGCAGACATCTTCTTGATCTCGCCTTTAGGAGTTTTGATTCCAAACGGATTGTCAAAATCTTTACCCATAAGGATAATACCACCACGAGGACCTCTTAGAGTTTTGTGAGTAGTTGAAGTTACAATATGCGCAAACTTAACAGGATTGCTCAACAGACCTGCTGCAATCAAACCTGCAGGGTGTGCCATATCTACCCAGAAAATTGCTCCAACTTTATCTGCGATCTCTCGCATTCTTGCCCAATCCCACTCTCTTGAGTATGCAGAAGCACCACCAATAATCAATTTTGGTTTATGCTCAAGAGCCTGTTTCTCCATATCGTCATAATCAACAATACCATCCTCATTCAAATGGTAAGCTACAGCATTATAAAGAATACCCGACATATTAACAGGAGAACCATGAGTAAGGTGACCACCATGAGCAAGGTCAAGACCCATAAAAGTATCACCAGGTTTCAAGCATGCCATCATTACAGCCATATTTGCCTGCGCACCTGAGTGCGGTTGAACATTTGCATACTCAGCTTCGAAAAGTTGGCAGATACGGTCAATTGCCAATTGCTCAATCTGGTCTACAACCTCGCAACCACCATAATATCTTGCACCAGGATAACCCTCTGCATATTTGTTAGTACATACAGAGCCTAAAGCCTCCAATACTTGATTGGAAACAAAGTTCTCAGAAGCAATCAGCTCAATACCGTGAAGCTGTCTGTTCTCCTCCTTTTTTATTAGTTCAGAAATTTGAAGATCTTGTTTCATATTGTAATTGATTTATACTATCTGTAAATATTAATTTTACAAATTTATGATTTTAATTTTATTTTTGCACCAATAAAAGATAAAGTTTACAACTATTTTTTAATGTACAGGAAATTAAGGAACGACGAACTTGGCCGAATCTCTGCAGAAGAGTTCAAACAAGCTGCGAAACTTGGTATAACAGTAGTTTTGGATAACGTAAGAAGCCAGCACAATATCGGATCGGCATTCCGCACTGCCGACTCTTTTTTTATTGAGAAGATTATTCTTTGCGGAATATGTGCAGTACCGCCTACCGCAGAGATTCACAAATCTGCCCTTGGGGCAGAGTTCTCCGTCGACTGGGAATACTACAAAGAGACAATGGAGGCTGTCAAGAAGCTTAAAGAAGAGGGCTATATTATAATAAGTGTTGAGCAGGCAGAAAACTCCATATCACTTGAAAACTTCAATCCTCTTCCCGACAAAAAATATGCTTTAATATTCGGCAACGAGGTAAAAGGTGTGCAACAGGAGGTTGTAAGTGCCAGTGATGCTGTTCTGGAAATACCGCAATTCGGCACCAAACACTCACTTAATATATCGGTATCTGCAGGAGTGGTCCTGTGGGAGTGTTGTAAAAAACTGAAATTATAATATCCATTCATAGAGACTTTAGTGAGGGAGTTGGCAAAAGGCCGCTCCCTCTTTTTTTATGACAGGTTAAAGACAAATGCAAATCCTATCTCTATGCAAGAGATGGAACTATTTTATAACACTTTAAGACACAGGCATTTTATAATAAAAACATCATCATATTTTTAAACTTTTGCACTTTATGTTATACAAAATAACATCTGAAACACTCTAAAAAAACGGAAAATCCAATAAAAAAGGCGTCAGAATCGCATATAATAATTTTTTTTACTACTTTTACGGAGTATTTTGGCTTTTCTTTTTTAAGGAATTTAAAATTGATTAATATCACATTCATTACTAACTAAATACTAATTAACTATGAAGAGATTATTTCTGCTCGCGTTAGCAATACTCACTACTGGAGTAATGTTTGCGCAAACCAAAATTACCGGTAAGGTAACTTCGGCGGAAGACGGTAGTCCGGTTTCTTTTGCAAGCATAGTTGTAAAGGGTACCACCAATATGGCTACTTCTGGTGACAATGGAGAGTTCGTTTTGAACAATGTAGCTCAAGATGCAATTCTTGTAACATCTTGTATTGGTTTCAAAACTATTGAAACTCCTGTTAACGGAAAGGCATACATCGACATAATCCTTCCTTCAGACGCTGAGGCTTTGGAAGAGGTTATGGTTGTTGCTTATGGTACAGTAAAAAAAGGTTCATATTCAGGATCTGCTACTGTTGTTAAAGATGATGCATTGAAAGATGCACCCGTAATGAGTTTTGAGTCTGTATTGTCAGGTAAAGCTCCTGGTGTACAGGTTGCTGCTTCATCAGGACAACCTGGTGCTCAAGCCGACATCAGTATCCGTGGCTTTGGTTCATTTAATGCAGGCAATGCACCTCTTTACGTAATTGACGGTGTTCCTGCAACAAGTGGTGACTGGTCTTCAGGAAACATTTCTACAACTGCAATGTCATTCTTGAACCCTTCAGATATTGAGTCAATTACAATCCTTAAAGATGCTGCTGCCGCTTCATTGTACGGTTCACGTGCATCTAATGGTGTAATCCTTATCACTACCAAAAAAGGTAAACAAGGTAAGGTGACTTCAACTTTCAAAGCAAGCGCAGGTGTTTCATACTTTGCATATGACAACTACCCATTGGCTTCAGATGCCGAGACTGAGGAGTTGCACAGACAGGCATGGTATCACTATGGTCAAAATAACCCTAATGCATGGAAAAACTACAACAGCCTTGAGGAGTATGTTGCTTACAAAGTTGAGCAAAACTATCCATCAAAAGATGAGAGCAAATACATTTATAAAGATTGGGAAGATGTATTGTTCCGTAAAGGTGTTTCTCAAAACTATGAATACAATATCTCAGGTGGTGGAGAGAAAGGCCGTATCTATGCATCAGTTGCATATCAAGACCAACAAGGTTTGACCTCTATTGAGAATTTGCAGAGATTGTCAACTACTGTAAACGGTGAGGCATACCTTAACAAATTCATCAAATTGGGCGGTAACATGCAATACTCTTGGACTTTCCAGGAAGGTCACCAGGAAGACCACCCAAAAGATGACCCTTACACCATTTGGAAGGTTTATTTGAACGAAAGATGGCCATATGCTTACAAAGATACTGGTGAGCTTTATATGGAGCGTTGGAATCCATCTGTAAGTACAGTTAACCCTGTTCCTACATATGACAAACAGATTAACGACGCACGTCAGAACCGTCTATTGCTAAAAGGTTGGATGGAAGTTAAATTCACTGACTGGTTGACAGCCAAATCAACTATAAGCAGCGACTGGTTGTATGTTCACGACAGATTCGGATGGCTTTACGGACACCCTAACTTTACCGCATACGGTGAGCCAGGTGGTTATATGAGTGACCGTCATAGAAATGTAAACCGTTTGGTTAGTTCAACTCAGTTGAACTTTGACAAAACTTGGGGAGATCACCATGTTTCTGCAATGGCAGCATGGGAAGCAGAGGAGGAAAAATACCGCATGACAAGAGCAGGTAAGACCAGTTTCTCATACGCAGGTGCAACTGAGTCTGTATTCGGTACAGAGTACGATACAAGCTACTCATACAGCCGTGAAGAGGGTTTGCTATCAGTATTGGGTAGTCTAAGTTATGACTTCGGTTCAAAATACTATATCACTGGAACATTCAGACGTGACGGTTCTTCAAGACTTGCTCCTCAAACTCGTTGGGGTAACTTCTGGTCTGTTTCAGGATCTTGGAGATTCTCAAATGAGAAATTCATGAATTTTGACTGGTTGAATGATGGTAAACTAAGAGCATCATATGGTACCAGCGGTACACTTCCTACTGATTACTTCGGCTATATGTCAGTTTATGAGTACGGTGTATATGGAAATGAGGGTTCAAGCTATCCTTCAAACCTTGCAAACTCAGATTTGACTTGGGAGAAAAACAAGAACTGGAATGTTGCTATTGACGCTACTATCTTCGACAGATATACATTCTCAGCAGAGTACTATGAGAAAAAGACTACTGACTTGCTATTGGATGCTAAAATCCCCTCTACAACAGGTTTCACAAGCACTCTATCTAACGTTGGTGCAATGATGAACAGAGGTTTGGAGTTGGCATTGAACGTAGACATCATTAAGAAACAGGATTGGGATTTGTCAGTTGGTGTAAACTGGTCAACTATCGACAACGAGATTCTATCTCTATCAGAAGAGGGTGAGACTCAAACCAGCCGTCCTTACATCTGGAAAGCAGGTTATGCATTCTACCAATACTACTCAAGAGATTATCTAGGTTATGATGAGAACGGTATGCCTCAATACGCAGACGGTTCATTCTTCAGAGCCGGTCAGGAACTTACAGAGGATGTAACTCTAAAAGATGGTACAAAACTAGCAAAAGGAACTAAAGCTCCTTACGATTTGTACAACTATGAGCCAAAAAACAGAAATAACTCTAACTCAGTTATTCTTGAAGGCAAAACAGCTCTTCCTGATGGTTATGGTGGATTTAACGTAGACTTCAGATGGAAAGATTTGACCTTTACAATGGCATGGTCATACAAATATGGTCACTGGATTTGGGATGATGGTACAGATGATTTGTACACCGACG
>JAFZFL010000166.1 GCA_017555925.1 Bacteroidales bacterium
ATTTTCACTTGTTGAAGCCTCTGGGAAAGTAAAATCACCTGAAGCTGCTACTTGACCAACCTGTACACCAGAAATAGTAACATACAATTTATCTGATGTATTTTTAGCCTGGAACTCAATTTGAGAAAGAGCATGGCGGAAATTCATAGTTGCAGTTGTTGAAGAAGTTACTGCTTTTTTTTGATTATAAACAGAATACAAGAAATCCTCTTGTTTAGTAACATCTGTATTAGGTGTGAAACCTACTACCATAGGTTGACGTGCACCAGCCCATATAGTTTTTTGATCATCTGCATAAATCATATATTCCGCAGCAGAAGCGTTTTTTGTATAACCTGCAATAGCATAAAAACTCAACTCTTTATTGTCACCCAAGTCAGGCCAATATCTTACAACTTTAGGTGTCCATTTTGAATCATTATATTCTACTATCTCATTAGAGAAATAAGGAGCAAATGTAGATCCATCTGCAGTATAACCACCCCATACTTGGAAAGCAGTCATAAGTTTTCCCGAACCGTACACTTGAGCAGCTTTAGTTTTGTTTGCTGCCAACACATTGTACTCAATAGCATTCTGTGGAGTCTCAACCACTTGATCTTTTGAGCATGATACCATCGTGAATACCGCTAAAGCGGCAATAAGCAATGATCTTTTCATAATTTTTAGTTTTTTTGTTAGTACTATGGTTAATTAATATTGTTTCTTAATTCTTTTTATTTTTCTAATTTCCCATTACAATTTCCTCCTCCATTGTATCCCAATCATCTACGCTTGGGTTGTAACCGCCACCGTTAACAATTGGTTTTGGAAGGTCAAGTCCGTCTATTATAATGTGTACACGGCGTTTGTTTGGTGCTTCGTGAATTTGAGTTGTTACGTTAAACTTCTCGCTGTCGGAACCAAAATAGAATTTATCGCCACTCTTCATCCATACATAAAGCAACATTCTGTGGTGGTCTTCATTCTCTTCGTGGTGGCCAAAGGTATAGAACTCACCGCGAACCTTTGCGCTGTCTCTAATTATTCTGGCCTCCAACGGCAATGTTACACTCTCCCTATACAACTCTTCTGTTGAGAATGTCATACCGCCAGACATTCCGCTCAATGAGGCACACATCTGCTCCGCATATTTAATATTACCTATATTCCGGATCTCGTAAGAGTAGTAACACATCTGATCGCACGGATAGAGTGTTATCACATGCTCCTCGAGCTGTACACTCTCATATTTGTCCTTATCCTTTTCAGGAATACAGGTGTACCCGATTCCGGTATCAGTAACTTCAACATCAAAAGCCGGACAGCCCCACATCATTTCTGAGGTAATTACAACCTTCTCATCCTCCGCATCCTTTGCCTTTGGTCCGGGAGCAGCCGAACTTCCATAAATCGGTTCAAACAGACCACCCTCTCTCGAGTAGGCCTCATATTGGTCAAACTTATGGTTATTGGCAAACATAATTGACTCTGTATCATTATTATGTGTTATCACATGATACTTTCCTACTGTAAGTTTGATTGATCCGCCATTTCTGCCTATAAAATCGAAACGCTCAGGTGTGCCACCATTAACGGGATAGAAATAAACACTCATTCCGTCGGGATTTGCATCCGGCGAATTCTGCCAGTTGAAATCAACCCTGAGAGTTACAACGTGCGGGTGATGCACACAGAGATCCTTGTGCTGACAAGAAGCTGCAAAGAGCACTAGCACTGCATAAAGCAGGGCTGTAAGGAGGTTTTTCATTAATCTGCTCATTTTCTGCCTCCTTTTCTTATTTTATCATAATTAATATTTCCTCTTCCAATAAGCCAAACCAGAGAGACCTCAGCTTTAGTTGGTCCAAACCAATGGCGGTCTTTTGTAACTTGCCATACATAGCAGTCATCAATTGGAAGATACTCTTTATATTCTCCCCACAAATATCCCAAACCAAGATTGAAATCGAGGTTAAGACGTTTGGCTATAGGAGTTGAATAACCCACAGCAACACCACCCGCATACGACCAGCGGTCACCCAGATAACCTCTGGCTCCCCACTCAAAGTCATAAGTGACTATCTGTCCGTACAATCCTATATGCCAGCCTTGCAATGGTTTCAAAGAGGACTTGTAACCGAAATACTTCCTTAACTCCAAATCTCCACCATAAACTCTATGATACCAGCTCTTAGGATCTGATTTCCACCAGGCATACATCCAGTTTCCTGCAATTGACCAACGTCTTCCCAAATAGAACTCAACCCCAACATTAGGAGTTATAAGCGCATCATAAAGCAGGTTTGTTTTGAATGCCATATAGAACTTGCCTGAATCTCTTTCAGGTTCAACAGGCATCTCAACCTCAACAGGCTCCGGTGCCCTATACTCAGGCCAGGCAACACTGTATTGCAAAGGTACACTTCTGGTTGGAACAGGAGGAATAGTATCACCAAGAACCTCTTTTACAACATCTACATACTTTTCCCACTCAATAACTATCTGAAGATTGAAACTTCTCACCTTAGGAAATATATTCTTGTACATATATTGCCAAGGCTTTCCATCGTGGAGATACATAAGTCTTAGTTTACGGACCTCAACCAGTTTGCCTGCATCATTGACAACAATCTCAGGAGCATTATGAATTCTGTCAAGAACATCCTCTTTGAAAGGCATATTTGGATCTGCCTCTACAAATTTGGCAAGATCAATCCAGTTGATACCTCTTGAATCCTCAACAACAACAGAATCAGGCAAGGTAATGTAATTTTTCAGAACCCTCCTGATAGTAACAGCCCTGTTCTTTGACAAAATCTGGTTCTTTTGCCAATATCCCTCAGGCGAACAACCAGATACGATATGAATCTTTGAAATTTTATTGAATACTCTACTTTTATTATGCAGATCTTCGAACCTCTTTACAAAAGCTTGCATACGCTCGCCATTGTTCATATAGTTAGGTTCCCACGTAGAATAACCTTGGCGGAAATATACCTCCAAAGTATCGGATTGAAACGTAGTAATCTTTTGCTCCTCAACATTTTGATGAGCAACTCTCTGAGAATAACCAAGGGCACAATAGAGCAGTGCCAAAAGTATAAGTGCTAATCTCTTCACAGCCTGAAAAACCATTTTTTAAAAACAAGCCCCAAGTTAAACAGGAATGCAAAGTTCATTAAATTTAGAATATAGTGTAACTATTTAGCGTCCCCAATGTTACTACATGTCTCCATATTTACTACACTTGGGGGGGGGTATTTTTCATACTCTCACTGAATTCCTTTGACAAATCAGAGAAAAAGTCGTAATTGAGTACACGAGAAACCCTCATAAGATCTTGAGTGTCTATAGAAGATTTTTCAAATGCTTTATATATGGTTGTCCTGTGGCACGACAACTCCTTTGCGAACCATACAACAGTATATCCTTTATCTTTTAATACCTTCTGTATATGTCTACCTATATGCATCATTACAAAATCAATTAGAGTATTTATTGCAAATTTAATGATAATCTGAACTGCACCAAATGTTTAGTAGCCAAAATGTAAATATCCGCCAATTCTTTATAAAAAAAGTGTGGAGCAGGGTTAACCCATACTCCACACATATTTATTGTACCTTATGGTATGATACTAAATACTTAATTATTTAGACCAGTCCCACCATACAGGGATTGAGTAGATCTTAGGATCCATACAACCCTCAATACCGTATTGGCCATAAAGCTCAAAGATAATCTTCTCAGTCTCAACTGTACTATAGTCAGTCTCAAGGTATGATTGCATCATTCTTCTAACATAGTATCTGTCTGATTGAGGATTAGTATCGAACTCAGAGTTAGCAAACATTCTGTAAACAGGCTCTTTGAAGTTGTAAACAACACCAAAGTCTTTAACATTACCTGCATTGTAGTTGAATCTGCGAACATCATTCCAAGTCTGGTAGTTGTAACCCATAGCAATAAGTTTCTGAGTCATGATGTCTGACATAGTAAGATCAGCAGCTGATTGTTTTACAGCAGCACTTGCCATATAAGCATCAATATCTGCTTGTGCCATAGGAGCGTATGCAAATGAAACATCAAAGCCTCTTGCAGTTGTGCAGCAACCGCTACCTTCCCAAGTAGAAAGTTTCTGGTTCATACGTGCAAAGTGAGATTTGATACCCTCGATGTAAGCAGCGTGAGCACCACCTTTATCACCTTTTCTGAACAATACCTCAGCTTTCAAGAAGCACATCTCAGAGTAAGTTAGAATATCAGCATCTGAATCAGGTCTTGTGTAGAAAGCACCAGTACCTTGAACATAACCTGCATTTCTTGATATAGCGTTATCACCAGAGATATAGCAGTTCATATCAGTTTTTGAAAGACCGTATGTCTGGAACACTGCATCAGCTCTATAGTTAACATATTTAACGTCCTCTACGCAAGTTACGTTGTCTGAGTTAGCATACAATGCACCAGCGTGATATGTAATAGTTACATCTTCAGCATTATTAGTTACAGTAGCAGCTGACTCGCTGAACAATTTTTTAACATTGTTTACAAATGCATCAACTGAAGTGTAATATTTAAGGATATCACTGTGTGAGTAAACTTTCTTAACATCACCAGATGCTGGTTTATATGTAGACTGAATAGATGCACCTGCATATCTGTTAACAGTCCACCCCTCGTCAATACCTTGTACATTAACACCTGCATCTCTTCTCCACTCATATGATTTGATTGAAGAACCATCCTCGCTAAATTCAACATTGCACATAGCGGAAGGAATAAGTTTATTAGCACGTGGGTCCTCTACACCTGAACCGTTAAGGTTAGTTAGAATATCAATGTACCATCTGTTAAGTCTTTGACCAGTACCCCAAGCTGCAGTGTTGTAAATGGTGTTAGGGCCAAATGCATCACCATTGATAGGAGCAGTTGTAGAAGTCTCAACATTGTAGTGAGTTACTTTAGTGTTATCTGCGTTAGATTGAGGAGCCTTTGCAATTGCATCCAAAATAGCTTGAGTGTCATACACATCTGTTTTAGATAGTGTACCCAACCAACGAGCTTTTAGACCGTAACAAAGTTTGATCCATTTGTTAACGTCACCACCGTTCCAAGTATCACCAGCTGAAAGTGGAGTAGCACCATTCTCTTGTGGAGCTGAGAAGATTTGGATAGCAGTCTCAAGGTCTGCCAAACAACCCTCATATACTACCTCACCACGATCGTGTGCAGGAGCAAAGCTCTCACCAATAGCCTCAGTGTAAGGAATCTCACCAAACAAATCGGCCATCATAATGTAACCCATTGATTTAAGAACAAGAGCAGCAGCTTTGTAGTGGTAAGCACCAGTCTCTTCTGCTTTGTTAATAAGGTCTGGAATATTGTTGGCAGCACCTACAAACCATTGCTGGTATGGAGTGATGTTCATATCTTGCCAAGGATCCCAAGTAGCCATTCTTGAAATATGGTTATCTTTGGCTGTATTGGTGATAATTTGACAAGCGGCATTTGTTCTAACACTTGCAGAACCATAAGCATACATATAGTAGTGCTGAATCCACGGTAATCTGATCTCTACAGAAGCACTATTGTTACTTGGTGTATCTGGGTTGGTGTTAACATCCAACCAATTCTCACATGAAGTTGCTCCCAAAATCAAGATTAGTGATAAAATAGAATATAATATTTTTTTCATCGTTATAATCTTTTAAAATTTTAGAATGTTAAGTTTAGACCAAATGCAAATGATCTTTGTACAGGAACACCGCAGTAGTCAATACCTACAGAACCTGAACCACCTGTTGAACCTACAGCAGCAACCTCTGGATCCATACCACCCTCGTAGTTAGACCAAGTGAATAGGTTATTAGCTGAGAAAGTAGCTGACAAACCTTTTAGGAAGTTTTGACCTTTGATTAGGCTTGTGAAATCGTATGACAAGTTCAAAGCACGAAGTTTCAACCAGTTAACCTCTGTTAGGAAGTTATCGGCATGTTTACCGTAGTTGTTCCAGTACTGTTGGATCATATACTCGCCTGATTTGCTTACGCCACCAACCATATAAGACTCACCTCTTCTATAAGTTTCCTCGAAAAGCTCACCAGTATTTGCATTGATACCACTTACAGTTACAGCATCACGCTCAAGAGTTCTCATTGATTGACCTCTTGAAGTCAAATAGTATTGTGTACCGTTGTAAACATCTCCACCTACGCGGAAATCCAATAGGAATGAGAAAGTAAGATCTTTCCAAGTGAATGTGTTAGTCAAACCACCGGTGAATTTAGGCTCACGGTTACCTACAATGTTACCATCAGATGCAGTTGGTTTGTATTGACCAGTTGATGGGTCAACCAAGAATTTGCCAGACTCCTCATCTGTTTGCCATTGAGAACCAGTTAGACCAAGGAAGTAACCACCGTTAGGAATTGAAGCAGCTTTAACACCACCAATTTGTGCGTCAGTTACATAGAAGTAAGAAATACCCTCTACGAAATCACCAAGAGTACCACGGTTACCCGCCATATTCAAAGTGATATCCCAAGTGAAGTTCTTTCTCTCAACAGGAGTACCAGTAATCATCAACTCCATACCCTCATTCTTAACTGAACCTGAGTTCATAGCGAAGAAGATATAACCTGTTGATTGAGTTAGACGAGGTGCTACGATCTGGTCACGAGTCTCAGATTTGTAGTAAGTGTAATCTACACCTAGTCTGCCGTTGAAGAATTTCAACTCAGCACCAACCTCCCAAGCTCTTTGACGCTCTGGTCTCAAGAATCTGTGACCTGCAGACCAATCGTTACCGATACCTGTGAAACCAGGAAGAACGGTAGCAGAAGCCCACATATAAGTGTTGGTTGAATAAGGAGAAGCATCTTTACCTACCTCAGCCCAAGAACCACGGATTTTACCAAAAGTAAGAACATCGTTTTGAGGAAGAACCTCAGTGAATACGAATGAACCTGATACTGATGGATAGAAGTATGAACGGTTAGTTACAGGTAGAGTAGATGACCAGTCATTACGTCCTGTTACTGTCAAATACAACATATTTTTCCAAGAAGCTCTAACCTCACCAAATACACCTACAAGACGTTTTTTAGTTGTACCGTCTGTGAAGAATTTGTTCTCGTCAAGAATATTGCTGAAAGAAATA
>JAFZFL010000167.1 GCA_017555925.1 Bacteroidales bacterium
AAATCATAAGGTGACATCTCAACTCTTACTTTATCCCCTGGCAAAATGCGGATATAGTGCATTCTCATTTTTCCGGAAATATGGGCGGTTAACACGTGACCATTATCCAATTCTACTCTGAACATAGCATTTGATAATGCCTCAATGATTGTTCCGTCTTTCTCTATAGCAGGTTGTTTTGACATAAATTCTGTTCCTTATAATTTAATAAAATTACTCTATTTATTTTCAATATATTCAAATGTTGTCAAGATCTCGGGAGCGCCTTTTCTTACAGCAACCATAAACTCAAAGTGTGCTGAATTCTTACCATCTGCTGTTCTCACATCCCATCCGTTATCCTCAAGATAAATCTCCTTGACTCCGGCATTTACCATTGGCTCTATACAGATAACCATACCTTCCGCCAATTTCTTACCCTGTCCGGCCCTCCCGTAATTAGGGATTTCAGGTGCCTCATGAAGGCGTTTGCCAATTCCATGACCAACCAATTCCCTAACCACAGAAAATCCGTTATCTTCACAATAACGCTGGACAGCAAAACCTATATCTCCTATTCTGTTTCCCGCAATTGCTTGTTGGGCGCCAAGATACAAAGATTTCTTGGTAACTTCAAGTAATTTTGCAGTTTCAGGATCAGTTTCACCTACAGCAAATGTATAAGCCGAATCGCCATTGAAACCCTTGTATATTGTACCGCAGTCTACCGATACTATATCACCCTCTTTCAAACGATAGTTTGATGGGAAACCATGTACCACGGTATCATTTACCGATATGCACAATGTGTAAGGGAAACCACCGTAATTCAGGAAGCCTGGAACTGCACCATGATCTCTGATAAATGTCTCAGCTATTTCGTCCAATCTCTTGGTTGTTACACCTGGAACAATTGCCTTACCCACTTCAGCCAAAGTCTTTGATACAAGAATGGCATTCTCCCTAAGGATTTCAATTTCCGCTTCGGTCTTGATTTTTATCATTTCAAACAACTATTGAAAAATTACATTCCCGAACGGCCTTTTAGACGTCCTGTCTTCATAAGACCGTCGTAGTGGCGCATCAACAAATAGCTCTCTATCTGTTGCAATGTATCCAATACAACTCCTACAAGGATCAACAAACTTGTACCGCCATAGAATTGTGCGAACTGGTTGTTGATACCAAGCTTCATTGCAAATGCCGGCATAATAGCTACCAAAGCGAGGAAGATAGAGCCAGGTAGTGTAATGCGTGACATGATTGAATCCAAGTACTCTGCTGTTTTCTTACCAGGTTTGACACCAGGAATGAAACCACCATTTTTCTTCATATCCTCTGCCATCATAGTTGGGTTCACTGTTACTGCAGTATAGAAGTAAGTGAACGCTATAACCATAAGAGCAAATATGAAGTTGTACCAGAAGCCTGTATAGTTACCTAAAGTGGCGGCTAATCCACGGGTAGCATCAAAGCTTGCAAAAATAATTGGGAATAGCATCAAAGCTTGCGCAAAGATAATAGGCATCACACCTGCTGCATTTATCTTCAACGGAATGTATTGACGAACTCCACCGTATTGTTTGTTACCTACAATTCTCTTGGCATATTGCACAGGAATTCTGCGTGTTCCTTGTACCAAAGCAATAGTTGCAACAAATACGAAGAACAAGAACAGCAACTCAATGATCAACATAAGGAAGCCACCGGTTGTCTGGCTCAATCTTGTTCCAACCTCAGCTGCAAGAGCATAAGGCAATCTTGCAATGATACCAACCATAATGATTAGAGAAATACCGTTACCCAAGCCGCGATCGGTAATACGCTCACCCAACCACATGATAAACATGGTACCACCAATAAGAACTATTGTAGCAAACAGGTTAAAAGAAAATCCTTTAATCAAGAACGCTGACTCTGGCAATTGAGCGTGCAAGTTTGTCAAGTACGCAGGACCCTGCAATGCAAGGATGATAATTGTCAGATAGCGAGTGTACTGATTCAATTTCCTTCTGCCGCTCTCGCCTTCGCGCTGCAACTTCTGGAAATAAGGAATCATCATTCCCAACAATTGAATAACAATTGATGCAGAGATGTAAGGCATTACACCCAATGCAAAAATTGAAGCATTTCCAAAAGCACCACCTGAGAACATGTTCAACAGTCCCATCAAACCATCTTGAGTCTGTGCCTCCAGATTTGCAAGTTGCGTAGGATCAATACCAGGAACAACTACAAAGCTGCCCAATCTGTAAACAATAAGAAGAAGGATAGTATAAACTATTCTCTTACGCAACTCCTCAATTTTGAAAATATTTTGTAAAGTTTCAATAAATTTTTTCATCAGTTTCTAAATATTGATTGTCCAAACCTGTTTTTTCACTATCCGCCAAGCATATTGATTTCTCAGGTATATATTTAACGTAATCATCTGTAGAAAACTTTTTTAATCTTATTAGCTCTTGAACTGTAAAAATATTACCTTTCATATGCCCGCCTCCTTTAATTTAAGTCGACTAATAATATATCTATATAAAATATTATATGATAAATCAAGTTAAAAAATAACAAAAAACCTAGTAGAAATCTACTAGGTTTAAATATGGAGCGGGAAACGGGGCTCAAACCCGCGACCTTCGCCTTGGCAAGGCGACGCTC
>JAFZFL010000168.1 GCA_017555925.1 Bacteroidales bacterium
CTGAGGATCATCCTGAGAGCTACCACTCATTCATGTGGAACAATTTCTTCAAACATGTAGACATTAAAAAAGAGAATGTGAATATTCTTAACGGAAATGCAGAGAATCCTGAGAAGGAGTGCCAAAGATATGAGGATAAGATCAAATCATACGGCGGTATTCATTTGTTTATGGGTGGTATTGGTCCCGACGGCCATATTGCATTCAACGAACCAGGTTCTTCTCTAACATCAAGAACAAGAATCAAGACTCTTACACAGGATACAATCATTGCAAACTCAAGATTCTTCAACAATGACATCTCTTTGGTTCCTAAAACATCTTTGACAGTAGGTGTAGGTACAATTATGGATGCAAAAGAGGTTCTTATTCTTGTAAACGGTCATAATAAAGCGCGTGCTTTGTATCAGGCAGTTGAGGGCTCTGTAAACCATATGTGGACTATCAGTGTTCTTCAAATACATCCAAAAGGAATTATTGTTTGTGACGATGCTGCAACTGTAGAGTTGAAAGTTGGTACAGTAAACTACTACAAAGATATAGAGCGCAATAACCTTAATCCTGAATCAATGCTATAAAAATTGCATTCCTTAAATTGAGAAAGGTTGCGACAGTCAAGGGAGGGGATGACTCAAAAGGTCATCTCCTTTTTATTTTGGTAAAAAAATGGAGTTTTTGCATTTGAATGGTGCAGATAATCAATATAGAGTATTAAATTTGTAACAATATATCATTAAAGAGCATTTCTGGTAACATGTATAGAACTTCTGCTATTCAAAAATTAAGGGAAAAACTTGCGGCTGAGGGGCTGCAGGCTATGATTATTCCAACGAATGATCCACATTTTGGTGAGTATACACAAGAGTATTATGCTGTAAGGGCCTGGTTGAGCGGTTTTACAGGATCGGCCGGGACATTGGTTGTTACTCTTGCTGAAGCAGCATTATGGACAGATTCACGTTATTTTGTGCAGGCTGAGAGGGAACTTAATGGAGTTGATATAGAATTGATGAAACTTAAGATGCCCGGAACCCCATCTGTAGGAGAGTGGTTGAAAGAGTCTTTGACAAAGAGGAGTGAAGTGCAGGCAAATGGGAGTGAGAAGGGTGAGAAGTGTTTTGCTGTGGCTATTGATGAGGCAATCTTTTCATATAATGAGTTCCTTTCATTGGAGGCAGATTTGGCTCCGGAGTGCAAGGTGGTTCCGGTAAAGGATCCTTTCAATGAAATATGGGACAACAGACCGGCTCTTGCATTTAATGAAATTATTCATCTGCCGGTTGGATTCAGTGGAGAGGATACCTCATCCAAATATGCCGGATTGGTAGAAAAATTGGCGCCATCGCTTATTGCAAACTCTCCGGAAGCTTCCTATGAGGGTGGCGATACTGTGAGACCGAAGTTTGCCTATATAGTAACTGCGTGTGATGAGGTTGCATGGTTATGCAATATAAGGGGTACAGATGTGGAGTATAATCCGGTTGCCCAAGCATATTCTGTGGTTACAGAGGAGTGTGTGCATCTTTTTGCCGCTAAGGATAAGATCCTTCGTGAGACTTTGGCCTATCTTGCAGAACAGGATGTGGAGATCCACGACTATAATGAGTATGAACTCTTTTTGAAGAGTTTGGGCGGAAAGGACAAAAGAGTGGTAATCTGTTCAAAGGGAAAGCTTTCTGTAAGGGATTACAATGCTCTGTCAAGTAACGGGGATAGTGTTATAATAGTTGATGATCCTGTTACGGGAGGGGCTCTCAATCTTATGAAGGCAATCAAGAATGAGGTTGAACTTGAGGGATTCAGACGCGCTTATCTTTATGATGGTGTTGCCTGGTGCCGTTTGTTGAAGTTTATTGATGACTCGTTAAAGGCAGGAAAATCATTGACCGAGTTTGAGATAGGGATGAAACTGATTGAGTTCCGTAAAGATAGGATTGAGTATAGAGGTGAGAGTTTTGAACCTATAGTGGCTTTTGGCCCTAATGGAGCTTTACCACATTATAGTGCTACTGAACAGTGTAGCAGTACTGTTCCGGCCCTTGGCCCTAATGTGGAGGGTAACTTTCTGTTGATGGATACAGGTGCCCAATACCTCTTTGGAACAACCGATACAACCAGAACCATACCTGTGGGTGAACTTGATGAGGATAAAAAGAGATTTTATACGTTGGTGCTAAAGGGAATGGTTTCATTGAGTATGGCAAAATTCCCTAAGGGTACACGTGGCGCACAACTTGATATATTGGCACGCGGTCCGCTATTTGGTGAGGGTGCAATGTATTTTCATGGCACAGGACATGGCACAGGACACTACTTGTGTGTTCATGAGGGACCTCAAAGTATAAGAATGGAGGAGAATCCTGTTACTCTTGAGCAGGGAATGGTTATGTCAAATGAGCCAGCAATATATTTTAATGGAAGGTATGGAATTAGAACGGAGAATGTTATTGCCGTCAGGGAGTGGAAAGAGACAGAGTTTAACAAGTTCTATGAGTTTGAAACATTTACATTAGTTCCTATAGCAACCTCATGTATACTTCCTGAGTTTTTGTCAAATAGTGAGAAGGAGTGGCTGAATGCTTTCAATGCAAGAGTGTTTGGCGAAATATCACCTCTTTTAGAGAATGAAGAGGATCGCAGCTGGTTGAAAAAAAATACTGAGCCTTTGGTATAAAAGAGTTTTTATGGGTAAAAGAAATATAGTAATTACGGGTGGGGCCGGCTTTATAGGGAGCCATGTGGTACGTCTTTTTGTCAATAAATACCCCGAGTATAATATAATTAACCTGGATAAGCTTACCTATGCAGGCAATCTTGCCAACCTTAAGGATATTGAGGAGAGACCAAATTATAAGTTTGTGAGGATGGACATCTGCGATTTTGATGCTTTCTATAAACTTATGTGCGAAGAGAGGATAGATGGTATAATTCATCTTGCAGCAGAGAGCCACGTAGACCGCTCAATCAAGGATCCTTTTACATTTGCAAAGACAAATGTTATGGGTACACTTGCACTGCTTCAGGCTGCAAAACTCTATTGGGAGTCATTGCCGGAAGGGTACAAGGGCAAACTCTTTTACCATATATCAACCGATGAGGTATATGGCGCTTTATCAATGAACAGACCTCAGGGTATTGAGCCCCCTTTCAAGACAACAGCTTCAACGGGTATCAACCACCTTGCTTATGGCGATGATTTTTTCAGGGAAACAACAAAATATAATCCACACAGCCCATATAGTGCCAGTAAAGCATCTTCTGATCACTTTGTGAGGGCCTACCATGATACTTATGGTATGCCTACCATAGTAACAAACTGCTCAAATAATTACGGGCCTTACCAGTTCCCGGAGAAATTGATTCCTCTATTCATAAACAATATCAGACAGCATAAGCCTCTTCCTGTATACGGTAAGGGTGAGAATGTTCGCGACTGGTTATATGTAGAGGATCATGCACGTGCGATTGATACAATTTTCCACAAAGGCAAAATAGCCGGGACATACAATATCGGAGGTTTCAATGAGTGGAAAAATATAGATCTTATAAGAGTAATGATAAGGGTTGCAGACCGCGTATTGGGCAATCCTGAGGGGTATTCGATGGATCTTATTACCTATGTTGCAGACCGTCCGGGTCATGACGCACGCTATGCAATAGACTCAAGCAAACTTCAAAAAGAGCTGGGTTGGGAGCCGTCTGTCCAGTTTGAAGAGGGTATAGAGAAGACTGTCAGGTGGTATTTTGATAATCAGGAGTGGGTAGATAATGTTACCAGTGGCGATTATCAGAAGTACTACGACAGGATGTACTCTATTTGACAAGAGTCACAGTATAGTCGGGGTTATATATTATATTTCTTGTTGCGCAATTTACAATTCCAAGATTGTGCAGTTTGAACTCAAAGTTGCTCTGTAGCATTTGTGCAGGAGCAAACTCTTTCAAATTTATGAAGTTCTTGCCATATTCATTTGCAAGTTTAAGGAAGTAGTTTGTAATGTCGTAGCCTTGATATGCATAAGGAGTAGGCTCGGTGTTGTACAGGGCTCTGTACCTCAAAAGGAAATTCTCAACAACCGGTGAGTTGTAATCTACAAAGTACGGTATTGAGAGATGCAGATTTACTTTATGGTAGAGCTCAATGTTTATTGTCTCAAAGTTTCTCCATTTGGGCATGCCAAAGACCTTAATTTTTGTATTCCCATAGTTGTGGCATATATCAAGATTCCTTAATGCGTCGCTTACAAATGCCTCACTGTTAGATGGTATGATAGCAAGGTTAGGCGTACCGCTAAGTGTATCAACAAGGCTGAGCATAGTTTCACTTATAGTACGTCCATCAAGAATTCCGTAAGAGATATTATGGTATGGAATTCCGTAATTGTCCAACATCTGTTGGGCTTTGGCAACGTATGATGCATCTGAACTGCTCTTCTCAGAAACCAGAAGTACAGGAGCAGGCTGCTTCATATATGTGCTTTTAAGTTCATCGACGATATTTTCCAATTGGTACTCAACAGGAGTAGGTACTTGAATCAGATATTGGCACTCATCCAACAGCGGTTCGGCATTATTGTCAAGAGGAGAAACCAGCGGAATCTGTTCTGTTGTGGCGTATCCCAGAAACTCTTTAATGTGGCTTGCCCGTGCAGGGCCTATAATCAATTGGTTTCTTTCAAAGCCTGGCTCATCCGACAATGTATGCAATGGAGAGTACTCCGAAAGGTCATATATATTTACAATAAGTTTGGATTGTAACTCATTGGATCCGGGAGTGTAGGCTTTACTCTTTTTCTCTTTAAAATCTTTGACCGCCAAAAGGGCTCCTGCATAAAAATCCATAAAATTGGGACTCAAATTTTCAGAGGAAGCGGTGTTTAACGGAAGTACAAGTGCAATTTCAAGAGGCTCGCCCTTTTCCCTCAATCCCAAATTTTCCATTCCCGACAAATTGTTTGCATCTGTCTCAGCTGTTGCTGTTGAATCAATCTCAGAAGATATGAGACCGTTGTTCCCTTCGGCCAGATGTGCGGATGAACTTGATTGGGTGCTGCTGATGCTCTTTGCAAAATCTGCAAGAAATGCAGCATCCGGAATCTGAATAACCTGACGTGCCTTCAGCTTGCCGTCGGGAAGATTGTTGAGGGCAATTATTGCTTCAACCGGAACATCATATTTTTCTGAAATATCCGCAATGTCCTCATACCATTTTACTGTATGCCTTTTATATTTCTTCTGTTTTTTCTCATTTGTTACGGCACTCTCCGGCTCGTTGGAACCGATGATGGGAATGTAAATGATTGTTCCCTCCTTGAGACCTGTAGCAATGGCGGAGTTATTCTTTACAATCATATCTGTTGTAACTCCATATGCCTTGCTTAAAGAGTACAGAGTCTCTTTCTTCTTGACGTGGTGCACATAATAATTCTTGCCCTCAATTTTAACCATCTCCTTTGAGACTTCAATTGGAATTTGGGCAAAGGCGCTTGAAACAGTAAAAAGTATGAGGATTAACGGATATAATATTCTCATTTCAATTTTATATAATGGTATTTGCTTATAGTCTGGCCAACATATTCTTTACGTTACACTCAATTCTTTCGTAAACGTCGCCTGTATACTCTGCCTTTTCAAAGTTTGTACCAGTAATGTTTTCATAAAGTTCAATGTAACGGTCAGAGATTGAGCCTACAATTTCATCAGTCATCTCAGGAACCTGTTGTCCCTCCTGACCGCTGAAATTGTTCTCCATAAGCCACTCTCTAACAAACTCTTTAGAAAGCTGTTTCTGCTGCTCTCCATTGTCGAAGCGCTCCTGATAGCCCTCTTTGTAGAAGTAGCGGCTGCTGTCGGGAGTATGAATTTCATCAATCAGGTAGATCTCACCATCCTTCATGCCAAATTCATATTTGGTATCTACAAGAATCAAACCTCTCTCGGCTGCAATCTGGCTTCCTCTTTCAAACAATGCCAATGAAATTTTTTCCAGCTGGTTATAGATATCTTCCTGTACAAGTCCTTGTCTGATAATCTCTTCACGGGATATATCCTGGTCATGCCCTCCAATTTCGGCTTTGGTAGTAGGGGTAACAATAGGCTTTTCAAATTTTTGATGCTCCTTCATTCCATCGGGAATAGCAACGCCGCAAATCTCCCTTGCACCAGCTTTGTATGATCTCCATGAACTTCCGGTCAAGTAGCCTCTTACAATCATTTCCACTGGAAGAGAATCACATTTGTAGCCAACTGTTACCATTGGATCTGGTGACGCGATTTTCCAGTTTTTCACAATATCAGATGTGCTGTCAAGGAATTTTGAAGCTATCTGGTTAAGAACTTGTCCTTTGTAAGGAATTCCCTTTGGAAGTACAACATCAAATGCAGATATACGGTCTGTTGCAATCATTACCATATATTTGTTGTCAATAGTGTAAACGTCCCTTACCTTGCCAACATATTTGGCAGTCTGTTTTGGGAAATCGAACTCGGTGCGTGTAATTGATTTCATCTTATTGTTTTTTTGGGGGTTTTTTCTTTTTTTATTCCGACAGCTTTTACACTGTTCCGGCAAAATCTATAAGTTTGTTGCAGAATCTGCTCCAGCTTAATCTCTCTTTCTCTTTTCTTATGTTTTCAATAAGCGAACTGCGTCTGTCTGAAGAGAAAAACTCCTTTATAAGTCCAGCTATTGAATCAGGATCAATCGAAGGTGAGATCAATCCTGTGCCTGTATCTCCTATCATCTGTTGGAGACCTCCCACATTTGTTGTTATCATAGGCACTTCAAAGTGGTATGAGACAGAACTTATGCCACTTTGTGTGGCACTTCGGTACGGAAGGACACAAACATCTGCTGCAGAGAAGTAACGGTTTACCAAATTGTCGGGAATATAATTTGTGTTGAGCGAAATATTCTCTTTCAGAGGTGATTCGTCTATGAGTTTCCTATACTTCTCAAAACTTCCGTATGGCTCTCCTGCAATTATAAGCTGGTAGCTTCCGTCAAGTTTGTTGAAGGCCTCAAGCAGGATGTCCAATCCTTTGTACTCCCTTATGAGACCAAAGAACAAAAGGTTCTTTTTACCCGGTTTAAGTCCAAGAATAGCTTCGGCCTCTTCTCTTTGCAATTTTTCTCCAAAATGGGAGTAGAGCGGATGGGGAGTGTTCAGATATTTGGCTTGAGGTTTGAATTTGAGCAAATCATTGCCTACAGAATCACACAATACAACATATCCGTTCTGTCCATTCAAAAAATATCCGGTAAACGGCTTGTCAAAAAAGCGTGGTTCGTGAGGAACTACATTGTCAAGAATGGAAATTACTTTACAACTCTTGTCCATATGTTTTGCCACGTAGCCCAACGATGGGGCAAAGTAGCTCATCCAATACCTCATAATGAGAATGTCGGGTCTCCATTCCCTTATTTTTTTTGCAGTTGAAATGTATGAAAAAGGATTTGCCGTATCCAATAGAGCCTCAGACTCCACTGGTACGGCATTATCTTCCTTGGTCACAAATTGGGTTTTACCCGGAAATAGGAAATTGGGGTATTGTCTTTTAAAATTAAAAGCCTTTACAGTATGTTGTTTGCTCAACTCATTCAACAAACAGGTGTTGAATTGTGAAATACCACCCCTGTACGGGTAAAAACAAGATAATATTGCAATCCTCAATTTGTTATTTTTTAGATTTGATATACTCTGCGTTCAATCCTGTAAGAACATCATTGGTAATATCCAAAGACGGGTTGCCAACAATTACTGTGTTTGTTGCAGCAGAAGTTGTAAGGATAAGGGCATAGTTATGAGTCTGGTTATAGCTGTTGAGATAAGTTTGGATAGCATCCATAACTTTTCTTATCATAACTGCCTCCTCTTCCTGCATCTCCATCTGTTTCTGTGCAGTAAGGTTTCTTAGGGACTGCTCACGCTCCATTAGAGCCTGTTGTTGTGTCTCTGCCTGGCTTCTTGTAAGAAGACCCTTGTTCAATTTGTTCTGGAAATCCTGAACAGATTTCTCAAGAGCATTGCCCTTCTTTCTCAAATCATCATCAATGGCTTGAACTTTAGCCTCAATCTCAGATTTAAGGTCATTGAACATGTCATACTGATTTACCAATGAATCCATCTGGATATAAACGATGCTGCCTGCAGGAGCAGTCTCACCTGCTTGTACAGCCTGTTGTGCAGAAGGAGCTGCACTGTTGGTATTGCATGAAGCAAAGAACATTGCGGCAGCAAACAATACTGCCAAAACTGATAGTGTGTGTTTCATTTTTATAGTTGTTTATTTAATAATATCCGTTTTTGTATCAAGCGCGCAAATATAGTTAAAAATTGGTTAACTCCCTGCGATAAGCTGCAATAGTATTCTCCAGACCCATATATAATGCATCGCAAATAAGCGCGTGGCCAATTGAGACCTCAAGAAGCCCTGGAATTATATCGGCAAAATATTTGAGGTTGTCGAGATTGAGGTCATGTCCGGCATTAAGTCCCAACCCGCATCTCATAGCCTCTTCTGCCGCTTTGAAGTATGGCTCAATTGCTTTCTCCCTGTTGGCATAATATTCTCGTGCGTAAGCTTCTGTATAGAGTTCAACCCTGTCGCATCCTGTCTCTGCCGCATATTGGATCATCTCAACAACGGGATCTACAAAAATCGAAACCCTTATTCCCTCATTCTTGAAGATCTTGCAGATATTTTGAAGGTACTCCCTATTGTTTTTTGTATCCCATCCTGCATTTGATGTAAGGGCATTGGCAGCATCAGGAACAAGAGTCACTTGGGCCGGGTGTGCTTTAAGAACAAGTTCGATAAATGAATCAATAGGATTTCCCTCAATATTGAACTCTGTGGAAAGAAGCGGTTTAAGATCCATTACATCCTTATATTTTATGTGTCTTTCATCAGGTCTTGGATGAACTGTAATTCCTTGGGCACCAAATTTTTCACAATCAACGGCGGCCTTAAGCAGATCCGGCATATTGCCACCCCTTGCATTTCTTACAGTAGCAATTTTGTTTATATTGACACTTAATTTGGTTGAAGTCATGTTATTGTTGTTTTTAAGAGTGTTGTAAATTTTTCATCTTACAAAAATATGTATATTTTGTGAAATTTGTATATATTGCAAAAATTTTTGTCGGTATGAAATTTGCCTTGTTCGGAAGAAATACGGAGCATCTGAATCTTGATAATCTTAACTTGCTCATAGGTAAACTGTTGAATTGTGATAATGTAACACTTTGCTGTTATAAGCCATTTTATGAAAGCATAAAGGAGAAGTGCAGTAATGCACTCCCTTTCGATACATTTTCATCATATTCAGACCTTCCTCAGGATATAAATGTCTTTCTCTCTTTAGGTGGCGACGGAACATTTCTTGAATCCCTTACCTTTATCAGGGATAGGGCTATCCCCGTTGCAGGTATCAATTTCGGACGCCTGGGTTTTCTTACAACAGCAAAGGTGGAGCCTGAGAATGAGTGGATAGACAAACTGCTGTCGGGAAACTACAATATAGAGGAGCGTACACTGCTCTATATGAGTCATGCTGCCGATTTCAATCTTCCGGAAAAATTTTATCCTTATGCTCTAAATGAAATAACATTGCAGAGGAAGAGCCCTATCATGCTTGAGATAACAGTATCTGTAGATGGCAAGCCTCTTCCGGTATATATGGCCGACGGCATACTTATAGGAAGTGCTACCGGATCTACGGCATATTCATTGAGTATTGGTGGACCTATCGTTACTCCAGATTCTAAAGTGTTGATAATAGCTCCAATAGCTCCACATAACCTCAATGTGCGACCTATAATAGTTCCTGAAACTTCTGTGGTGGAGATCTCTTATGTTACAAGAGGTGAAGATGCTCTTCTTACAGCAGATAACCGTTCTGCAATCTTGCCGCAAAATCAGAAGGTGGTAATATCAAAAGGTGATTATTCACTTAAGAGCATATCTATAAACAACAGTTTTATAGAGGCCTTGAGTCAAAAACTCTTATGGGGTGTTGATAAAAGAAATATGCTCAAATAAATAATTTACTATATTTGCAAATTATTCTGCTAATTTTTGACAATGGATTTGGAAATGAAAATACCGCAGCATGTTACTATAATAATGGATGGTAACGGACGTTGGGCCAAAATGCGTGGTGAAGAGAGGCTTTTTGGACACAAGGCTGGCACAGATAGCGTGCGGGCTTGTGTTGAATATGCGGTAGAGAAGGGGGTCAGATATTTGAGTCTGTTTGCATTTTCTGAAGAGAATTGGGACAGACCCGTAGCAGAGGTGGAGGGCCTTATGCAACTTATGCTCAAGGCTATTCTTGATGAAACACCTCTTTTTCACAAAAATGGAATAAGATTTAAGGTTATAGGTGATTTTTCAAGATTGTCTGAAAAGTTGAGGGGAGAGATTGATGCCTGTATGGCGGCAACAGAGAATAATTCCAACCTTACACTGATTGTCTTCTTGAGCTATAGCGGAAAATGGGATATTATTCAGGCAGTAAACAGGTATATTAGTGAAAACCCTGCAAGTACACATCCCATTACAGTTGAAAAACTTCAAGGATATTTGAGCACTGCGGGTATTCCCGATCCGGATCTGCTTATCAGAACAAGTGGAGAGCAAAGGATAAGTAATTATATGTTGTGGCAAACTGCCTATACCGAATATTACTTTACAGATGTACTTTGGCCCGATTTTCGTAAACCAGAGTTCCAATTGGCCTTGGAAGCCTATTCAAAACGTGACAGAAGGTACGGTAAAGTTAAATAGTTTAATGCTAATAGTCTGATTTAAATGAAATTATTGAGAGTAATCATATTTATGGTCATGCTGCTGCCTATAGGCCTGTATGCTCAAGACAGCAAAGGCATAGTGGTAGATTATAACAATCCTAAAAAATATATAATTGGAGATATAAAGGTAACCGGAGCAAGATTTATCAGCCCTGAGCAAATAATCTCATTTACCGGATTGGAAAAGGGAATGGAGATCTCTATTCCAGGTGAAGAGGCCTCAAATGTGGTAAAGAAAATTTATGGACAGCGTTTCTTTTCAAATATCGAGTTTGTCATTGATTCGTTGTCTCCAAATAAAGATACATGTTATCTTGCTTTGCACTTGCAGGAGCGTCCTCGAGTTTCAAGATGGTCTTTTGAGGGTGTGCGAAAGAGTGAGCAGACCGATCTTATGGAGAGGGTGAAGTTGAGAAGAGGTGGTGAACTCTCTGATTATGTGATTAAATCAAGTTCAGACATCATTAAAAGATATTTTAAGGAGAAGGGCTTCCTTAAAACGGAGGTAACAGTCTCGCAGGAGGTTGACACCCTTGTAAAGAATGCTGTAAAGGTTACTTTCAATATTGCCAAGGGGCCTAAAGTAAAAATTCAGACAATAACATTTACAGGTAACGAAAATATAAAAAGCAGCAAACTGGCTGCCTCAATGAAAAAAACAAAGGATAAAAGGCTTAGAAATATCCTTAACAGCAAGAAATTTAAGGAAGAAGAGTATGTGAATGATAAAAATTCCTTGATTTCTGCATTCAACGAGCAAGGTTATAGGGATGCCCGTATCTTGAAGGATACCATGTATTATATAACAGAAGACAGGTTGCAGATAGACTTTACGCTGGAGGAGGGTAAAAAATACTATTTCAGAAATATTGACTGGACAGGTAACTCCATATACACCGAAGAGCAGCTTAATAGTATTCTTATGATTGGCAAAGGCGATGTTTATGACGTCGTTACAATGGAGAAGCGCCTGTTTGGAGATCCTAAGCAGCAGCATATGGATGTGAGAAAAATGTATACCGACAACGGATACCTGTTCTTTAATCTTCATCCTGTGGAGGTAAAGATTGATGGTGACTCGGTAGATGTTGAGATGCGTATTTTTGAGGGTAAACCTGCAACATTCAACAATATTATCATAAACGGAAATACTGTTACCAATGAAAAGGTGGCAAGAAGATCTATATTTACCCGTCCGGGTTACCTCTACAGCCAGTCAGATCTTGAGAGGTCGATGAGGGAGATTTCTTCAATGGGTCACTTCGATCCCGAGGCTGCCATGTCTGAGAAGGGTATAAGTGTGCTTCCGAATGCCAACAATAACACTGTAGATATAGCTTACAACCTTGTGGAGAAGCCTAACAGCCAATTGGAGCTGTCGGGAGGATGGGGTGGAAACACCTTTGTTGGAACAGTGGGTGTAAGTTTCAATAACTTCTCTTTGAAGCGTATTATGGATAAGAAGGCTTGGCAACCTGTCCCTCTTGGTGATGGACAGTCCCTTGCAATCAGATTCCAGACAAATGGTACATACTATACTGCGCTGACAGCAAGCTTTATGGAGCCTTGGCTCTTTGGTAAGAAACCAACATCTTTCAATGTGTCGATCTATTATACAAGACAGACAAATTCATATTACTGGTATCAGACTACCGATGAATATATGGAGGTGTTTGGAGCTGCTGCCTCTATTGGAACACGTTTGAAATGGCCTGATAACTACTTCGTTCTCTATAATGAGTTGAGTTGGCAGACATACAAATTGAACAATTGGAATTACAACTTCCTGTTTGATACAGGTAAATCAAATAACTTGAGCTATAAGGTTTCATTGAACAGAAACTCAACAGACCAGCCGGTTTATCCAAGAAAGGGTTCAGATTTGATGTTGAGTCTTCAAGTCACTCCTCCATACTCATTATTCAGACCTGCTGATACTGATTATAAGCATATGTCAGATCAGGAGAGGTATAAATGGATAGAGTATCATAAGTGGACATTCAAAGGAACTTTGTATACCCAACTTATTGGGGATCTGGTATTGAAAACAGCTGCAAATTTTGGTTATCTCGGATACTACAACAGAGATTTGGGATATTCACCATTTGAAGGGTATATATTGGGTGGTGACGGTATGAGCGGTTATAATACCTATGGCTCGGAGATTGTCGGTTTGAGAGGCTATCCGAACAACTCCTTGACCCCTATAATCGATGGTGCATACGCTGGTAATGTATATGATAAATTTACATTGGAGTTGAGATATCCTGTAGTTTTGCAACCTCAGTCAACTATCTATGCACTCGTTTTCCTTGAAGGTGGTAACTGCTGGTCAGACATCAAAGACTTCAACCCATTCCTGATAAAGAGATCGGTTGGTGCAGGTTTGAGGGTAATGTTGCCTATTGTAGGTATGTTGGGTATAGATTGGGGTTGGGGATTTGATCCTGTCCCTACTCAGGGACTGGATAGAGGAGGTAGCCAATTCCACTTTATGATAGGACAACAATTTTAGTAGATAAAACGTATATAAATTAAAAATTTTAAAATATTACTTATGAAAAACATGGTTAAGTTGTTGGCAGTTGTAATGGTATGTCTGTCGACACAAGCATTTGCGCAAAATTTCAAATTTGGTCACGTAAACGTGCAGGAGGCTATAGCTTTGATGGCTGAGACTGATTCTGCTAATGTTCAGTTGCAAAAATATGCAAAGGAGTTGGATGAGACTCTACAAGGTATGGATGCTGAGTTCAGAAGAAAATTGGAAGAGTACAATCAGAAACAGAAAGATTGGTTACCTGCAGTACTTGAGGCTAAAACAAGAGAATTGGAAGAGCTTCAGGGCAGATTGCAACAATATAGCCAGAATGCTCAGAATGAGTATGGCCAGCTTCAACAGCAGTTGTTTGCCCCTATATTCCAAAGAGCAAAAGAGGCTGTTGATAAAGTTGGAAGAGATAATGGATTTACATATATCTTCAATACAGCTGAGGGCGTTTTGGTTTACATCAATGAGTCTACAAGTCAGGATGTACTTCCTTTGGTTAAACAGGAATTGGGTATTCCTGCCGATAAAGCGCTGCCAATGGCTCCAGCTGCACAGCAGGCAAGATAATTTACAGATATAGATTAAGCAGATTATAAAAGTAAAGAGGGATGTCTTTTAAAGTCATCCCTCTTTGCGTAGTACGCCCAGCATGGGCATGTTCTAACGGGTGAAAGTCCCAAATGAGCCCTGATGACGGGAAGCATATAGCCAAGGGCAAGGGTGTCCATCGTGAGGTGGAATCTGAAGGAAGCCGGCGGCAAAAGTCTGGCCTGACGAACAGAAATCGCATATAAGGCCTACATGTAGGGTAAGACTGCTACAGAA
>JAFZFL010000169.1 GCA_017555925.1 Bacteroidales bacterium
AAGAGTATATTGTTACTGGAAGAATCAGATAATTTTCTTGTTGCTGTTGGTGGTGAATCCTCTGGTGATTCTGTTGAATCTGTAAAGGAACAGTGCAGAGGCAAACATCAATCCTATGAGCAGTCCGTACCAGACACCAATTGGGCCAAGATTGAAGACACTTCCGGCAAGGTAACCCATTGGAATACAAACAAGGTAGTAAGAGACCAAAGAGAGTATCAAGGGCCATTTTACATCTGCAAGGGCCCTTAACGAGGCAAGTGCGGAGAGCTGTGTTGCATCAAACAACTGGAATGCGGATGCCACATAAAGGAGTTTGCTGGCAATACGGGCCACTTCAGGGTCTTTTGTGAAAATATATGGAATTACATCATTAAAGACAATGAATGTGATTCCTGCCAGAGCCATAAGGGCAATGCTGATGTGGGTGGCGGCAAAACCTGCTTTGCGGGCGTCGGCATAACGGCCTTCTCCATATTGGTGTGATACCCTGATTGTTGCAGCCACACCTACCCCCTGAGCTACCATAAACGAGAAAGTGATTATAGTTTGTGCTGCCTGATGTGCAGCCATTGCATTCTGCCCGAACCAACCCACCATAATTCCGGCAATACTGAAAGCAGTTACCTCTACAAGCCCCTGAAATGCAATAGGCAAGGAGGTTCTGGCAAGTTCCTTGAACTGTTTTGGATCAAGTGAGGAAAATCTGATGTCTGCAAGGTATCTCTTGTATAATTTTCCCGACAGCATTATCCCGATTCCTATAAGCATCATTGCCACTCTGCTGGCAAATGTTGCAATTGCAGCACCCTTTACCCCCATAGCGTCAAACCCCAAATGGCCGTAAATAAGTACCCAGTTAAGGAAAATATTGAGGATGTTGCAGGATACTGTAATGTACATTGTGTATTTGGTATTTCCCACACCTTCTGTAAGACCCCTTATAACATAAAAAATTACAAAAGGGGCAATGGAAAATACCATTATCCTGTAATACTCTTTTGCATATCCCAAAATCTGCGGATCTTGTCCCATATAATCCATTAGGGGGATTATTGCAAACATAATTGACATTACAGTTATACACATTATTGCATCAAGCAACAAGGCATTGGTAAAATAGCGTGACACCTCTTTATGGTTACCGCTTCCAAAATTCTGCCCGATGAATGGAATTACACCTTGTGTAAAACAGGTACAGAAAACGAATCCGATCATAAATACCATATTGGCAAAGCCCACACCTGCAAACTGGCTGGTTCCAAGGTGTCCTACCATAATATTGTCGGCAAATTGCACAATCATCTGCCCGGCCTGTGTAATCATTACAGGAAAGGCAAGAGAAAGGTTACGCTTATAAAATGGTATATAACTTTTTAGATTCATTAAGTATCTGATTTGGAGGGTTGCAAAGGTAGGTAATTTTTGCTAAATTCGCACTCATTAAAACTAATGCGTAATTTTATGGAAAAGAACTATTTGGA
Organism: Bacteroidales bacterium; assembly: GCA_017555925.1. The sequence goes on from JAFZFL010000169.1 coordinate 1,485, forward strand.
AGTTGCTCAGCAGTGGTTGGGCAATGATTATGACGAACAGACCCGTAAAGAGGTTAAAGACTTGATGGACAACAATCCAAAAGAACTTGAGGAGAGCTTCTACAGAATGCTTGAGTTTGGTACTGGCGGATTGCGTGGCATTATGGGTGTTGGTACAAATAGAATGAACAAATATACAGTGGGAATGGCTACCCAGGGTGTTGCCAACTATCTTAAACAGAACTTTAAAGATCTTCCTCAGATTTCTGTTGCAGTTTCTTACGACAGCCGTAACAACAGTGCTGAATTTGCAAAAATTACAGCCAATGTATTTGCAGCAAACGGTATTAAAGTTTACTTGTTTGATTCTTTGCGCCCAGTGCCTGAGTTGAGCTACACTATCCGCCACCTTAAATGCCAGAGTGGAGTAATGGTTACAGCATCCCATAACCCTAAAGAGTACAACGGATACAAAGCTTACTGGGAAGATGGTGCACAAGTAACAGCTCCACATGATACAAACATTATTGATGAGGTAAGAAAAATAACATCTCCTGCACAAGTTAAGTTCACTGGTGGCGAGGAGAATATCCAGATGATTGGTGCTGATGTGGATGAGGCATACTTGAGCGATGTTTCTACACTCCTTCTTTCACCAGAGGCTGTTAAGAACCATGCAGATATGAAGATGGTTTACACACCACTTCACGGAACAGGTATTACTCTTGTACCTAAGATTCTAAGCAGAATGGGCTTTACAAACCTTTCATTGGTAGAGGCACAGGTTGAGAGCAACGGTAACTTCCCTACTGTAAAATCACCTAATCCGGAGGAGAATTCCGCTCTTGAGATGACTGTTGCACTGGCTGAGGAGAAAGGTGCAGACCTTGTTATGGCTACTGACCCTGATGCAGACCGCGTAGGTATTGCAATCAGAGACAATGAGGGCAAGATTACCCTTCTTAACGGTAACCAGACAGCTTCCCTTCTTACTTACTATCTTTTGAGAAGGTGGAAAGAGCTTGGCAAACTTAATGAGAATACATACATTGTCAAGACAATTGTAACTACTGAGCTTATGGCTGCAATG
>JAFZFL010000170.1 GCA_017555925.1 Bacteroidales bacterium
AACAGGTTATTTCAAGCCGGAGGGCAAATATCTTAACTTGGATGGCCAGCTTGACAATTTATCAGTCACCTACTTTGAGCCATTCCTTACAGGTATAATTTCAAAATCTTCAGGAACATTTACAGGAGACCTCAATCTGAGCGGCCCTATTGAGAAATTGGCTCTAAGGGGCAATGATTGCAGATTTGACAACTTTAACTTTATTGTTGACTATACCCAGGTTCCATATACATTGAACGGACCTGTGACTCTTGATGAGAACGGAATTCAGGCAAAGGATCTTGAAATTACCGACAGATTTGGAAATAAGGGAAAAGTTACTGGAGGCATCATATACCACTACTTCAGAAATCCGGCTATTGATACAAAAATAGATTTCAGAAATATTGAGTGTTTGAAATGTACAGAGAGTGATAACGAGTATTTTTATGGAAATGCTTATGCGACAGGCTCTTTTGGCATTAAAGGACCTTTCAGTAACCTTTTGCTCGACATTAATGTAATACCTAATGACAATACAGAGCTTCATATTCCGTTAAGTTCATCAATTAATGCCACACAAACAAATCTGCTCACTTTCAAACAGCCTGAATCAAAACGCATAACAGACTTCTATGATTCGTTGATGCAGGAGAAGGTAAAGATCAAGAGTGCCACACAAATGCAGGTGCTTCTTAAGGCTAATGTCAATCCAAATGCCGATATGTATATTGAGATAAACAAATCATTGGGAGATGTTATCAAAGCCAATGGCAATGGAATCATCAATCTTAACATTAACCCGTCAAAGAGCATATTTGATATATTTGGTGATTATGTCATTAATGAGGGCAATTATAAATTTGTTCTGTCGGGATTTGGATTTGCAACAAAAGATTTCATTATACAACCAGGCGGCACTATCCACTTCAATGGCTCAATAGAGAATACAACGCTCAATCTTACAGCAATTTACAGAACAAAGGCGGCCATTAACACACTAATTGCCGACACAAGTTCTGTTAGCACAAGACGTAATGTAAACTGCGAGATTGTGATGAGTGGAAACCTTATGAACCCTGAACTCAAATTCAATATTGATATACCGGACCTCGACCCTACAACAAAGGTAAGGGTTGAGAGTGCGCTCAACACTGAGGGCAAGATCCAGAGACAGTTTGCAGCAATACTGATATCCGGAGGTTTCTTGCCGGAGGAGCAATCGGGCATTACAAACAACTCTACCATTCTCTACTCCAATGTGTCGGAGATGTTGAGCAATCAGATAAACACCATATTCCAGCAGCTCGGAATACCTTTGGACCTTGGTTTCAACTATCAGCCAGGCGAAAAAGGTACAGATATATTTGACGTTGCCGTATCTACCCAGCTCTTCAATAACCGCCTCTCAATTAATGGAAGTATTGGAAATGACCCATACCAGAACTCTACCAACAGAAGCGTTATAGGCAATGTTGATGTGGAACTCAAACTCGACAAGAGCGGAAAAATGCGTCTCAACATCTTCTCACACGCTGCAGACCAGTACTCAAACTATCTTGATGACAGCCAGCGCAGCGGTGTAGGTATAAGTTATCAGCAGGAGTTCTATAGAATAAAGGATATATTCAGAAAGAAGAGTCCTGAACTGAAAGAGTACGAGAAACGCCAGAAAGAGCAACTGAAAACTGAACGCCGTCAGGAACGCTTGAAAAAACGGGGAATCGTTACAGAATAACCTCAGTTATTTTTCCTATGAGTTCTTTATTGTAGGGATGCTCCACTTTAATATAGTTTCCTGTATAACCATACATCATTCCCCCCTTTTGGGTCGATTCAAAGAGGACATTCTGTTTTGTTCCCTTATATCTTTTGCAATACTCCTCGTGCAGTTCGTTGCAAAGTTCTGTAAGGGCCATTACCCTCCTGGTCTTTATGCTCTCCTGAACCTGATCCGGCATTACAGCGGCATCTGTATCTGCCCGTCGGGAATAAGGGAATACATGTATAAATGCCGGTTTCACTTTGTGTTTCAAAAAGTTGTAGGTTTCATTAAAATCCTCGTCTGTTTCGCCGGGGAATCCTACAATTACATCAATGCCAAAGAATACATCACCCATAATCTCCCTTATCATTGAGATTTTGTTGTAAAACATGGTGGTATTGTAACGGCGACGCATCTTTGCAAGCACTCTGTCGCACCCGCTCTGAAGAGGTATATGAAAATGGTTCTGGAATTTGGTACCGCTTGCTATCCAACGGATTGTCTCCTCATCCAACAGATTGGGTTCTATAGAAGAGATACGGTAACGCTCAATACCCTCCACCCCATTCAAGGCCTTTAACAGATCAAGAAACTTCTCTCCTGTTGTCTTGCCAAAATCACCTGTATTTACGCCGGTAAGAACAACTTCAACCATACCTTTGGCTGCAATTTTCCTGGCCTCTTCAACCAATGTTGCTATACTTAGGTTACGGCTTTTGCCTCTTGCCAATGGAATTGTACAATAAGAGCAGCGATAATCACAACCATCCTGAACCTTAAGGAACGAACGGGTTCTCTCACCGCGCGAAAATGCAGGAAATATTGAATTTACTTCAGAAATCTCACAAGAGTATGAAAAACGTGCATGGGAGTTCTTTTGCTGTCGGGAAGAAAATGAATTGTTTACAAGTTGGAACACATCGCCTTTCCTGTCTGCACCCACAACCATATCAACACCCTCTATCTCAAGAATCTCCTGAGGTTTGAGCTGAGCATAACATCCGGTTACAGCAATTAATGAGTCCGGATTCTGTTTATGAAGCTTACGTATGAAATTACGGCATTTCTTATCGGCATGTTCAGTTACCGAACAAGTGTTGATAACATATATATCAGCAGGTTTGTTCTGGGCCACGCGTTCATAGCCGGCATCTGTAAACTGCTGGGCAATAGTAGAAGTTTCAGAAAAATTAAGTTTGCAACCCAAAGTAACAAAGGCTACAGTTTTTGCCTTTCCATCCTCAAAATTTACTCTCTCTTCACTCATAACCTGTTGTTTCTATTTCATTTTTAAAGTAACCCTCGAAGCTCCAACCTTGCCTCCAAGCGGAGGATTGATTTTATCTATTGTAACTTGAGCATCAATAATATAAGAGATAAACCTGCGGTTAATTCCGGCAATAATCCTTCCTGCTACATTCTCCAGAAGATGAGATGGTTTTGCCATCTCTGCCTTAATAATATCATATAACTCCTGATAATTGAGAGCATCATTGATATCATCACTCTGGGCAGCTTTGGAACAATCATAATCAACCCAACAGTTAACTATAAACTTATTGCCAATAATTCTCTCCTCCTCAAAACAGCCATGATTTGAGAAAAATTCCATATTTACAAGTTCTACTCTTCCTATATTATTCATATCCAATTACTTTTACTCTTCACCGACAAATATGCCAACTATTTACAAAACTAACCCAACAGAATAAAGACACACGGACGCTTGCCAATAACAACAGGTCTCTTCTTCCACTCTGCCACACTCCTTGTCTTTATAAACTGCGTAGGAAGCGTTATATCTGCCGCCACACAAATCCTTGTACTTGCAGAACAGGTAGAAAGAAGATCTGCAAAAAACTGGTCATTCCTATATGGAGTCTCTATAATTATCTGGCTCTGACGCAATTGTGCTGATATTTTCTCAATACTCCTTATTTTAGCTCTTCTCTCATCCGGTTTTACCGGCAGATAACCGGTAAATGCAAAACACTGGCCATTGAGACCACTTGCCATAAGTGCAAGCATCAGAGACGAAGGACCTACAAAAGGCATTACCTCAATATCATTCTTATGGGCCAACTCAACAAGCAATGCTCCAGGATCTGCCACCGCAGGCAATCCTGCCTCTGAAATTAGGCCTACATCGTTACCCTCCTTTAAAATCTGCACATATTTCTCAACATCCTTTTGCAGAGTATGTTCATTAAGTTCATACAGATTGAGTTCGGCAATCTTTCCTTTCAAACCCGCTTTGGAGAGATACCTCCTCACTGTGCGCAGCTCTTCAACCACAAAATGCTGCAACTTGGGCAAAAGTTCAAAAACCGGAGCCGGAATAACCTCTTTAGGCTCGTTTTCACCCAAAGGTGATGGTATAAGATAAAGAATACCGCTCATTATTTACTGTCAGATTAATTATATTAAACTTTACACATCTCAACAAAGAGATGGCAAAGGTAACTAAAATTTTCTACCTTTGCAGTATGGAGAGCAAGATCACATTTTTAGGCACCGGCACATCACAAGGCGTACCAATGATAGGATGCAATTGTCATGTATGCAAATCAACTGATTCCAAGGATAAAAGGCTACGTTCCTCTGCACTCATAGAGCATAACGGCTTTAAAATAATCATTGATTGTGGTCCAGATTTCAGACAGCAGATGTTACGTGAAGAGATTGCAAATGCAGATGCCGTACTTCTTACTCACCAGCACAAAGACCACACCGGCGGACTCGATGACATAAGGGCATTCAACTACTTCCGTCAGGCAGCATTTCCAATATATGCCGAAGAGCGCGTTCAGCAGAGTCTCAAAATGGAATACTCCTACGCTTTTGCTGATTTCAAATACCCGGGTGTGCCTGAGTATGAACTCAAAACAATTGATGAAAACCCGTTTGAAATTACCAAAACTCTTCCCGACGGATTAACTGCATCAATAACCATAACTCCAATAAGACTATACCATTACAAACTGCCGATATTGGGGTTCAGAATTGGCGATATAGCATACCTCACAGATGGAAGTTCTATTCCTGACCAGGAGTTCGGCAAGCTTGAAAATTTGGAGATTTTTGTAATCAATACAATACGTCACGCCAAACACATATCACACTTTTCGCTGGCTGAAGCACTTCAGGTAATAGAGAGAGTCAGCGCAAAGCGCAATTATCTTACGCACTTGTCGCACCAGATTGGAACCCATCAGGAGCTTTCAAAAGAGCTGCTCAATTACAACTCCACTCAGGGCCAGCCCCTCAATGTGCAACCAGCTTATGACGGGCTTAGCATAAGTTTGTTCAAATAACACCAGAGAACAATCAAATAACACCGGAACCTATCATCTCCTCCTCTCCAGGTGTATACCAGGCAGCAAACTGTCCGGCCGAGATACCTCTTTGCGGCTTGTCAAAAATTATATATAAACCGTCGGGATGCTGATAGAGAGTAGCCTCCTGCAAAGGCTGGCGATACCGTATGCGCACAAGATAACGGCGGGCCTCACCCGGTTGCATTCTCAAATCTTCCCTAATCCAATGCACCTCCGAAGGCTCAATCTTCAAGCCTCTCCTATAAAGGCCAGGGTGCGAATGTCCCTCTCCTACATAAATTACATTCTGGTCTATATCAATTGATATGACAAATATAGATTCTTTATGGCCGCCAATATTCAATCCCTTGCGCTGACCGATGGTATAGAATTGGGCGCCAATGTGTTTGCCAATAACCTTACCATCCTTGGGAGTATATTTTATTGGTGTTGAAAGAGCCTCAAGCTCCTCATGGCTATAGGGCACAACATTCTGCTGTGAATCCATGACGGTTGCCTCATTATGGGCACTCCCATTATGGGCAGCCTGTTCTGCTATTGCATCTGCAACGGTTTCTCCGGGTTTGAGGGCAGCCTGTGTATATGGGGCACGCTCATCCTCAGTTGCAAATATCTCAACAACCTTTCCCTCTTTGGGTTTCAGTTTCTGCTGTAGAAAAACCGGCAAATCAACCTTACCTACAAAACAGATACCTTGAGAATCCTTCTTCTCTGCACTCTGCAAACCCGCCTCCTTAGCCAAGGCTCTAACGGTAGGTTTATCAATATCACCTATAGGGAAAAGAGCCTTTGAAAGCTGCTCCTGCGAAAGCTGGCACAAAAAATAGCTCTGATCCTTATTCTTGTCATCACCCGCAAGGATTCTATAAATGGTTTCACCCTTATCATTTATAAACTCATCCTTCTTGCAATAATGTCCTGTTGCCACATAATCAACACCAAGTTCAAGAGCACACTGAAGAAAAGCATCAAACTTAATCTCCCTGTTACAAAGCACATCCGGATTGGGTGTACGACCCTTCTCGTACTCACTGAACATATAATCAACAACACGCTTGCGGTATGTCTCACTCAAATCTACAAAATGAAAAGGAATACCAATCTTCTTTGCAACCATCTCCGCCACAAACTTATCCTCCTCCCACTCACAATCACCATGAAGAGTACCGGTTGTATCGTGCCAGTTCTGCATAAAGAGTGCAACCACATTATGACCGGCCCGCTTTAAAAGCAAGGCTGCAACACTCGAATCAACACCCCCGGAGAGTCCCACTGCAATTTTCAACGGTTTGAACCCATCCTCCACCGAACACTCTACAGAAGAGGCTGATACTAAATTACTATCCTTAATCATAAACGACAATCAAATTAAATCCGAAATGCAAAATTACAAAAATAACAGACACAAACTTGTTTTTATAGGAAATTTGCTTACCTTTGCACCCGGGTAAGTCATATACGACCAGCTC
>JAFZFL010000003.1 GCA_017555925.1 Bacteroidales bacterium
CAGGATCAAAGGTTACCACTGCACTTCCTGTAACAGTTTTTATCAAATCTATAGTAACTTCACCATTACCACTTGCTCTATTAATTTGTACATCATCCAAATTAAAGGTAGCAGAAGACTCATCAAGGCCCAATTGATACGAAAGGGCACTTGCTCCACTAAAACTTATAGTGCTTGCACTTTTCTGGTCAAAAGTGGCACTTACATTATCTTTTTCACAGGCAATTGTTGCCAAGGCAAAGACCGCAAGTAAGACTATATTTAATATTCTTTTCATAATTTTTCTTGTTTAAAGTTTTTAGATACCACTACCAACAGGATTTTGGTCTGATGCAATATCCATACTCTTGTTGGCGTCAAACTCTTTTTGAGGAATGGTCATAACCCAATCCCATGTCTCAGGATTATCACATTTTAGTGAGTTAAGTGCAGAAATACCATCTGCAGGGTGACCCATCTCTGCTGTTCTCACAAATCCTTGTTTCAAGCGTTTGATATCATATACTCTACCATACTCTCCCCATAGCTCAATTCTTCTTTGGATAAGGATCTCCTCAAGCAATGAACCTGTCAAATCTGTAGTAAGAGCTCCCAAAGCAGTACCAGTCTTGCTGCAATTGTAGTTTTTGTCACGATTCTTCATAAAGTTGTTAAGTACAGCTTGAGCAGCAGCATCCTCACCTGCACGGCAAAGTGCCTCAGCCTCCAACAAGTGCATCTCCTCAACTCTCATATAAATTCTGTCGCAGATAGAGTTTACATAGTTAGCGTCATTCTTGTCTTTATTTATATTGAACAAGAATTTCTCTTGTAGCAAAGGATACTCGTGTGTAGCATTAAACCAAGCTTTTCTTGCATCTGTAGCAGAAATTTTGTCATATAGCCATGCGCTGCAGCATTTTGGAGCCGCTTTACCGTAACCTCCCCAGTAGTAGTCCATGTGTGCCATAAACTGAGAGTTGGTTGTAGTCTGCTCCTGAATGGTATAATAACCCCACATTACAAATTTTTGCTCTGCACTGTTAAAGCCGTTGTAAACGTTGTCATATGCACAGATTGTTCCGCCTGCCTGAGCCTCTTTAGCAAGGTTTGCCACAGATTTCCAATCCTGTTGTGTTTTTGCTGTATATGAAAGGATTCTTGCTTTTAGAGCTTTTGCAACATTGATGCTGATATGAGATTTGTCTCTTGCAGCAGCACCCTCCGCCAATAGTGCAATGGCCTTGTTAATATCCTCAAGTACCCTTTGGTAAACCTCTTCATTTGTAGCACGAGGTTGTCCCTGAGTACCTGCAGATGTAGGCTCTGTATAGATTGGAACGCATTTTTCATTTTCATGACCTACATATGTTCTTGCAAACATAATTGCCAAGTTATGGTAGCAATAAGCCCTTATTGCATATGCTTGACCAATAATGTTGTTTTTGTCTGCTGTCGGGCCTTGCATTGTCTCTTCTGCAGCAATAATGTAGTTTACGTTTGCAATTATTGTATAGTAATAGTTCCATAAACCGTATGGTCTCCAAGTAGTTGCTGTGTAACGGCTTTTTACATTATATCTGTAGTCAAACCAGAACCATCCGTTACCCTGTTGGGCCATTACCATATCTTCACCCATAAGGTCTGCCATTAGGGCATAACCCATAATACCAACTTCCTGGTGATAGTTTCCTAATACCGACCAGCCCCAGTCAAACATAAGTCTGTATGTTCCATCCAGAGCCATCAGCGCTGTGGTTGTTTTTTCCATGACACCATCACCCGACACCTGCTCGGTAGGCTTGGTCTCAAGTGCATCCTTTGAACAAGACGCCAAAACGGTTGCAAATAATGCGAATATGATTAATATTTTTTTCATAACTCTTTATTCTTTAGAAGTTTAACTCAATACCAAATGATGTGGTTTTAATTGGAGCGTAGGTATAGTCTGTATCTCCTTCAAAGCTCTGTTGAGGGTCCATACCATCAAGGTGATTGAATAATGCCAAGTTATCAAGGTTAACAAAAATTCTCAAATTTGAGGCATTGATCTTTTCTGCAAATCTTTGAGGAAGTGAATATCCCAATGTAATGTTTTTAATTGCAAAGTATGATGCATCAATAAGGAATCTGTCTGTTGAAGTATATGAACCACCAATCTCCAACATTGGAACATCTGTAACATCACCCGGTTTTTGCCATCTTCTTAGAACGGCTCTATTCCAAGTGTCACCTACATATGTGGCATTCATTGAAGAAGCGTATGAACTTTCAAGAACCTTACCTCCAATTGAATATGTAGTTAGAATTTGAAGGTCAATATCTTTGAATATTCTGAAGTTAGCACCAATTGAACCGCTCAATTTAGGAGCTCTGCTGCCATGGTAATATCTGCTTGATGATGCTTTGCTGTAATCAGATGTAATATACTCGCCAACAACAGTTCCATCATCCTCCATCTTCTCATATGCATAGTATAGCTGTTGTCCTGTTACCGGATCTACACCCGCAGATTTTGCCATATAGTAAGTATAGATAGGCATACCAACTTTAATAAGATATGTACCTGTAATCTCATCACTCTCTGCAGTAAGGGCAGTAACTTTGTTCTTGTTGAAAGAGCCCATAACCGACATATCCCATACAAAATTAGGTTTGTTGAATATAGTACCTCTCAACATAAACTCAAGACCTTGGTTCTGCATGCTTCCCACGTTATCATTGTAGCCTGTAAAACCTGTTGACATTGCCATAGGATATGACAACAACAAATCTGTAGTTTTAGTGTGGTAGTACTCGGCTGCAACACTCAATCTTGAGTTGAAGAATGAAGCCTCGATACCGGTATTAAGTGTAGCTTTCTTTTCCCAAGTAACTTTCTTGTTCTCCAATGATGTAATAACTGCACCCGAATTGTTTGCATTAGGATATGTTACATCATAGAATGATTGCCAAGCATAGTATGTTTTAAGATTGTCATTACCTTGAGAACCGTAACTTACTTTGAAAGTAAGGTTGCTCAACCAATCTTTTGTATTTTGCATAAAGTTCTCTTCAGAGATTCTCCAGCTTGCACCCAATGACCAGAAATCACCCCAACGGTAATCTTTATGGAAGCGTGATGAACCGTCTGTTCTGTATGATGCAGAGAAATAGTATTTGTCTGCATAGTTATAATTGACACGGCCAAGGAATGACTCCACTCTATAGTTATCGGTGTATGAATTTCCGCCTGCCAATGTTGTACCAGGAGCAAGGTCATAAATACCATCAACCAATCCTGTCTTGTTAGCCATCAACTCGCTATATTTATAGGCATAGAACTCATGTCCTGCAAGTACATCAATTGAGTGTTTGCCAAACTTCCTGTTGTATGTCAACAATTGGTTTACTGTATATGAGAAAGTTCTTGTATTGTATTTGGTAATATCTCCTTTAGAAGCAGCTCCATCACCATGATACATATTGTAATAATTCATGATATTGCGGTTAACCAAATCACCACCTAAGTTAACCGACAGTTTCAAACCTTTAAGAACACCCATCCTTTCATCATCACCACCAAATTCGACATTTGCGCGGAATGATACGTTATCACGGTTATCCTCATATTTATTATCATTAAGGTTTCCTAAAGTATTGAATTTCTCTGCTTTAGGACGGCCGTACTCTTCACCGTAGTCATATTGTCTGTTGCCGTTCTCGTCAAGGATATCTTTACCATCAGCATCTTTCAAATACATAGGGTAGATAGGAGCCATAAACTGTGCAGTATACCATGCATTTGATGTATAAGTACCATAACCGAGCTGTTGTGAGTTTGACTCAGTGTATGACATATTTGCGCTCAAGCCGGCTTTTAGCCAATATTTTGCCTGATGGTCAACGTTGATTCTTCCTGAATATCTGTCAAAATGGGTAGTTTTAAGAACACCGTCCTCATACAAATAACCGAATGATGCAAGATATTTTGTTTTTGCATTACCACCTGCAACCGAGAACTGATGCTCTGTACGCAATGCTGCATTATTGGTAATTTCATCAAGCCATTTCTCATTCCATGCAGATTTTGCATCTGATTTCAATTTGCCTGTTGCAGGGTCAATCAATGTCTCCCATGTATAATTTTTATATGGGTTATACATCTCTCCACCAAGGTTTTTGCTCATATTGGCAGAAGCCATCGCTTTAGCTTCAGCTTCAGACATGCCGCTTCTGTATTGGTAACCATTTTTCAAGGCCTCCCATGTAAGCTCTACAAATTCATCCTGGCTAACCAAGTCATACTCTGCAATTGAACGTGAAGATACGCTAACAGTACCACGATAAGATACACTTGTTCTGTCTGATGCTCCACGTTTTGTTGTAATCATGATTACACCATTTGCACCACGTGCTCCATAAAGCGCACCTGCAGATGCATCTTTAAGGACTGACATTGACTCAATATCTGCAGGGTTGATTGAGTTGATGGCTCCATCAAAAGGCACACCGTCAACTACGTAAAGAGGAGACTGGTCTGCATAAATTGAACCGAATCCACGAATCTGGATAGATGCGCCTGAACCAGGTTGTCCACCACCGGAAGTTGTCATAACGCCGGGAGCAAGACCGTCAAGTGCTTTTGTTACGTTTGTAACACCTCTTTTTACAATGTCATCTTTCTTTACAGTAGCAGCAGAACCGGTAAATGAACCCTTCTTTGCTGTACCATAAGCTACTACAATCACATCTTCCAAACTCTCCACATCTGGTGAGATCAATATTTCCAATGTTGATTTTCCGTTAACGGGAACTTCAGTCTCCTTGTATCCTACAAGAGACACAACCAACACGCCATTTGCAGGAGCGTTAATGGTAAATTCTCCCATTTCTCCAGTGTTGTAACCGGTAGTGGTACCCTTTACTGATACGAACGCAAAGGCTACGGGCTCTCCTGTAGTTGCGTCTTTAACGGTACCCGATACTCTAATGTCTTGTGCGAAACTGGTGTTCACTATCAAGAGCATGAGTAACGATGCTAAAAATAGTTTGACACTTTTCATTTGTTAAAAATTAAGTTAATATTAAAGTTTATTTAGGTTTTTGTGTTTGACAAATCCCGCACAGCCACACTTGTTGTATAATTATAAGGAGCGTTAAATTTATACACTCAAACCACATGCAATTATAAATTTTCATGCAGCATATCATACGGAATTTAGCGACTACTAAATTATAAAAATTTTTATTAACTAGAAAAATTATTTTAATAATGAAGAAAATTATCACAAATCATATTGTTTTTGTAACAATTTTAATGTGATTGTGTTCAAAATCAGATAAAATGTTTCTGAATTTTTTCATTATCCGAGCTTACCATGTAGTAATAAATTGAAAGCAGGGAGCAGATTCATATCGATTCTGCCCCCTGCATGATTTGTCATAATCCGGATTTATTCCATAACAATAAGTGTATCACCCTTATGTAGTTTATCGCCCTCCTTAACCTCTATTTTTTGAATTATACCATCAAATGGGGCGTTTACTATGTTCTTCATCTTCATAGCTTCATAGATCATAAGTTTTTGGCCTTTTTTAACTTTTTGACCGTCACTTGCCATTATTTCCTTAACAACACCCGGAATATGGGAAACTATTATTTTGGGATTTGGTGCTACCCATTTCTTCCTCTCCATAAATTTTTTGGTAAGCTGTGTCTTATACTTTCTTCCCTCCGCAAACACCTGGATATGGGCATTATAAAGCTCCGGCTCGTCTGACATGAGCACAGCATCACCCACTTCATGCAGCATTACTATATCTTTTTCTTCCATATTTTCTCCTTTTTATATTCGGTTAATATCAAAAAATTTGAGGAGTTTAAAATGGTGGAATACCATGCTTCTTCATAGGACGCTTAAGCACTTTGTTGATAGATATTTCCAATGCATGAAGAATGAACTTTCTTGTATCTGCAGGAGGAATAACTGTATCTATATATCCTTTGGCAGCTGCCACATATGGGTTTGCGAATTTGTCTTTATACTCCTGCACCTTCTGTTTTCTCATTTCATTAGGATCCGCTGCCTCCATTATCTCTTTTCTGAAAATAATGTTTGCTGCTCCCTCCGGACCCATTACAGCAATCTCAGCTGTTGGCCATGCAAAAACAAAATCGGCTCTCAAGTGACGAGAGTTCATTGCAATATAACCACCGCCATACGCCTTTCTCAAAATAATTGTAACTTTTGGAACAGTAGCCTCTGAATAGGCATACAATAATTTTGCACCATGACGTATGACACCTGCATGCTCCTGATCTACGCCAGGAAGATAGCCCGGCATATCTTCCAATGTTACAATTGGTATCTCAAAGGCATCGCAGTAACGTATGAAACGCGCAGCCTTGTCTGATGAGTCGCAATCCAACACTCCGGCAAGCACCATGGGCTGGTTTGCTACAAAGCCAACTGTACGGCCGCCTACACGGCCATAACCAATCACGATATTGGGAGCCCACATCTCCTGAACTTCAATAAATTCAGAATTGTCGGTAAGAGCCTTTATAACATTTCTCACATCGTATGGTGCTGTTGGATCAACAGGTACTATTTTGTCAATTTTATATTTTTTCAGCGGATCGCATGGCTTTAGAGGCTCCTGCTTTTCCTGATTATGGGAAGGTATGTAGGAAAGCAGCTCCTTTATCTGGTTAAAGCACTGCTCCTCACTCTCAGCAAAGAAGTGGGCGTTACCGGTAGTTTCGCAATGCACCCTGGCTCCGCCAAGTGACTCCATATCTATCTCCTCTCCCAAAACAGATTTTATGACCTCCGGACCGGTAATGAACATTTTTGAGATTTTATCCACCACAAAAACATAATCTGTGAGCGCAGGCGAATAGACAGCACCACCGGCACATGGACCTAAAATTACTGAAATTTGAGGTATTACGCCACTGGCAAGGGTATTCCTGAAGAATATCTCGCCATAACCGGCCAATGAATTTACACCCTCCTGAATACGCGCTCCTCCGGAATCGTTGATTCCAATGAGAGGAATACGCATCCTCAACGAGTAATCCATTATTTTTGTTATCTTTCTTGCATGCATAGATCCCAATGATCCACCTGCAACTGTAAAGTCCTGTGCATAAATTGCCACCGGCTTGCCATTGATAGTTCCTGTACCAATAACCACTCCATCACCGGCCAAACTCTTGTTCTCCATTCCAAATTCACGTGCATCATGCTCAATAAAGAGATCATACTCGTAAAAAGAACCTGGATCCAGCAGCTTATTGATTCTCTCCCTGGCAGGAAGTTTGCCCATTGCTATCTGCTTGGCAATAGCTTTGTCGCCTCCACCTTGAACAGCTTTTGCCGTCCTCTCCTGAAGCTCTGAAATTTTTTTGCTTAATAAACTCATAATTGTAGGTTTTTGTCGCTACAAAAATAAGATATTTTTTTAATTGCCGAAATTTAATAGATTTTGACTATATTTGCTTGATTATCTTTAGTTGAAAATCATTAATCAAATTAAAATAATATATGGCTTTTACATTTACTGACAGACACATTGGTCCTGGAGAAAAGGATATTCAAACAATGTTGAGTGTTTTGAATGTTTCATCATTGGATGAACTTACAAAACAAGTTGTTCCATCAGATATTCTATTGGATAAAGATTTGGATCTTACTCCTGCTGTTTCGGAGAATGCCTATTTGGCAAACTTGAAAGCGATGGTTGCCAAGAATAAAAACTTCCGCTCCCTTATTGGTGGAGGTTACTTTGGCACAGGTGTTCTTCCTGTAATTACCCGTAACATCTTTGAGAATCCTTGCTGGTACACCTCATATACCCCATATCAGGCAGAGATTTCACAAGGACGTCTGGAAGCTCTTCTTATTTTCCAGACAATGATAAGCAGCCTTACCGGCTTCCCTCTTTCAAACTGCAGTATGCTTGATGATGCACAGGCTGCAGGAGAGGCTATGAGGATGATGTTTGAACTTAGAAGCAGAGATGCTGTAAAGGCTGGAAAGAATGTAGTTTTTGTTGACGAAAATATCTATCCGCAAGTTTTGTCGGTATTGAAAACAAGAGCAAAAGGCTTGGGTATAGAGATTGAAATGGGCAACTACAAAGATTTTCAGTTCGGAGGAAAATGTTACGGTGCCATCGTACAATACCCAGCAGCTAATGGCGAGGTAAGAGACTATGCAGAATTCTGCAACAAAGCTCATGAGAATGGTGCTTTGGTTACTGCTTATTGCGACCTTATGGCTTTGGCTATACTTAAAGAGCCTGCAGCTTGGGGTGCAGATATTGCAGTTGGAAGTTCACAACGTTTTGGTCTTCCTATGGGATTCGGAGGTCCTGTGGCTGGCTACCTGGCAACTAAAGATGCTTACAAGAGACAGATACCTGGCAGAATTATTGGTGTTTCTGTAGACCGTTTGGGTAACCAGGCTCTCAGACTTGCCCTTCAAACCCGTGAGCAGCACATCAAGAGAGAGAAAGCAACATCCAACGTTTGTACAGCTACCGCACTTATGGCTACAATGAGCGGAATGTATGCTGTATACCATGGTCCTCAAGGTCTTAAGGATATTGCATCAAAAATGAGCAACTACGCTCATGCTGTTGCCTCTTTCTTGAAGAGAGCCGGATATGAGTTGGCAACTGAAAACTTCTTTGATACCATTGAGATTACTGGTAAAGCGGGTGCGGCCCTTAATATAGAGGAGATAAGAGAGAAAGCACTTGTGGCTGGTTACAACTTCCAATATACTGCAAACAGCGTAAGAATCAGCTTTGACGAACTTACAAACTGCAACGAGGCCAAGGCTGTACTTGAGATCTTTGGAACCCAGCCTGATGGTTGCGGTTGTGGCGATGCAACAAACGGCATAATGGCAAGAGAGAGCGAGATTCTTACAGAGAAGGTCTTCAACTCATACCACTCAGAGACCGAGATGATGCGTTTCATCAAGAAATTGGAGAGAAAAGATATTTCATTGACCCACTCTATGATTCCTTTAGGATCATGTACAATGAAATTGAATGCAGCCGTTGAAATGTTGCCTTTAAGCTGGAGCGAGTTGGGTAACGTTCACCCATTTGCACCAAAGGATCAGGTTGAGGGATTCATGCAGCTTATCAAAGAGTTGGAACATGATTTGGCTGTTATCACAGGCTTTGACGCTTGCTCGCTACAACCTAACTCCGGTGCAGCTGGTGAGTATGCCGGTTTGTTGACAATCAAGGGATTCCACAATGCCAATGGTGGAGGAAACAGAAATATCATGATTATCCCAACATCTGCTCATGGAACAAACCCTGCAAGTGCTGCTATGGCAGGCTTCTCTATTATTCTTGTAGGTTGCGATGAAAATGGTAACATCAATGTTGATGAGCTACGTGAGAAAGCTATTGCCAACAAAGAAAACTTGGCAGGTCTTATGATCACTTACCCTTCTACACATGGTGTGTTTGAAGTTAAAATCAGAGAGATTGTAGACGTTATCCATGAAAATGGCGGTTTGGTATATATGGATGGTGCAAATATGAATGCACAGGTTGGCCTTACCAATCCTGGCCATATTGGAGCAGACGTTTGCCACTTGAATCTTCACAAATCATTCGCCATGCCTCATGGTGGTGGCGGCCCTGGAGTTGGTCCTATCTGCTGTACAGCAGCTCTTGCACCTTATCTTCCTGGTCATCCGGAAGATGCAGAGTGTGGCGGCAAGGGTATTGAGGCTGTTTCGGCAGCTCCATACGGCAACCCACTGCTATTGCCTATCACCCACGCATACATCAAGCTTTTAGGCGCACAAGGCTTGAAGAAATCATCACAGGTTGCCATCCTTAATGCCAACTATATGGCTGTAAAATTTGCACCTGAATTCAAGACCTTGTATTGTGGCGCTACAGGCCGTGTAGCCCACGAGTGTATTGTTGATTGCCAACACTTTAAAGCTGAATATGGTGTTGACGCTACAGACTTGGCAAAACGCTTGATGGATTATGGTTTCCACGCTCCAACCCTATCATTCCCTGTACACGAGACTCTTATGGTTGAGCCAACAGAGAGTGAGCCTCTTGCAGAACTTGACAGATTTGTAGACACAATGAAGCAGATCAAAGCTGAGTGCGAGAAGATTAAGAGCGGTGAGTATGATGCCAACGACAATCCTGTGAAAAACTCTCCTCATACAGCTGAAGAGGTTTGTGCAGATGAGTGGAATCATAAATACCCTAGAAGCGTTGCCGCATATCCATTTAATTGGATTAGAGAGAATAAATTCTGGCCTGCTGTTGCACGTGTAGACAACGGTTATGGCGACAGAAATCTTGTAGCAAGCTGCGGCGACAGATGCTAATTTCCACCAGCATACCCTAAAAAATAAAGAACCTCAATTGGGGTTCTTTATTTTTTTATCCGACTCTCCGGTGATTGTAGAAATCAAATGCTCGTTATTTTCATTAATTTTCAATAGAGTTCCAGAAACTCCCACTCGCCACCCCATAATTGGAGATAACGCATAAAATCCTCATTCTTCACCACAAGACTGGCGGTGTTGTCATTAGGATGAAAGCTCAACAGCGGAGCATCTTTAAGGTTTTTGTCAAGGAATAGTTTAACCTCTTTATTGGTATCATTAATCAATCCAAAAGGGGAGACCGAACCCGGCTTGAGACCCAAATATTTATCCATTCTCTGCTCCGATGCAAAACTCAATTTGCCCTGGTGGAGCATCTTTTCAATATCGTGTATTGCCATCTGCTGATGACACTCAAATACAACAAGATAGTGCTTGTTGCCTTTATGATTTCTAAAAAACAGGTTCTTACAGTGGGTAGCCTCAATATCTTTCCAATACTCCAAAGCCAATTCAATGGTTGGCAATGGTGGATGTTCATACATTGTAAATGGTATTCCCCATTCATTCAACTTGTCAAGAACAACCTGTCGGCGAGGCAGATTTTCATTTGTTTCCATAATTAAATCCATTTCGTTTCCAACAAATTCAAAATACTATTTTAACCATTTCATAAAGAACTCCGCAGCTCTTGCAAAGCCCATGTCTGTAAAGTGGATTCCATCTACACAAGCCTCATAGTCGGGGCCTATAGGAGATTTTTTCTTGTCAGGTGCAATAAATGCATCTATATATTTTACATTCTTATATCCCTCTTTCCTTAACTTGTCACACAAGCTCTTCCACAATTCATTCTCCTTCATTGCATCTGCCCTCCATTGAGTATCAAGATACATGGATGGAAGAAAGTAGTTTGAAACCATATATATAGGAGTGTCCGGATTAGCATCTGCAATGGTACGTATAAAATATTCCGTACTGTCCCTTACTATGTCGTAGGTGCAGTTTGCAATACAATCTATTACATAGGCAGAAGCAGGAATGGTTGCAATCTTATCTGCCATTATCCTGTCCATACGCCCATTGCCGCTGAAACCAAGGTTAATGGTCTCTTTATGCAACTTGCGCCCAATAATGGCCGGAAATGCCATGCCCGGACGTGTTGCACATCCGCCTTGGGTTATACTTGTGCCATAAAACACAACTGGCAAATCCTCTTTGGCTACTGTTGCAGGATTTTTTGGAAGAAGGTCATCCACTTGGGGCATCTCAATTACAGCACTGCTGTCTACACCTATTTTCAAACTCTTTATACCGTCATACAAAGGCAGATAAAGAAGATACTCACGTGTTTGTCCATCCATCTTCTTTACAATCATATTGCGTGATTGCTTGCCATTTGGCTGCGCAATACCTGCAAATTGCCACTCTCCATCTATAAGCGCATACAGATCAAGTCCTTTTATACCGGTTGGTGTCATGTGAGACATTGAAAAATTGTTCAGCGGCTCCCATTGCGCTCCAATAGCCCTTGAGTTTGTTCTGAAACGTATTGCTATACCGGCAGAGTTCTGGCCCAAATCCCACAATGCCTCCCTAACATTCTGCATATCTGCAGGCAAACGGGTATAAAATCCGTCACTTACAGTATCATTTGGCCTTACACAATCCGCAAAACCGCGGCCAATCACAGGAAGGTTCAAATCTCGCGGATCATAATATTTCAACTGCGAAGATTTAAGAGCCCACGAGCCAACAGCAGAGTTGATTACAGTATCATGTTGTTTCAATCTTGAGGATTTTTGCGCCCACACACCTATTGTGGAGCAGAGGAACAATCCTACCAACAAAGCCCTCATTACCATACTTTTAGTATTCATATAACCATATTTAATTTTCTTTTCCCTACAGTTTCTCATTTTTTCCCGACAGTTACACCTTTACCCAGTTTATCACAATACCCTTTCTCTCCATTCCCCTGAACCAGGTCATCTGCCTCTTGGCAAACTGATGGATGGCAATGCCCAGCTTCTCTACCATCTCATCATACCCCAATTCCCCAATAATATATTGTGTTACGAACTTATACTCCAGACCATAATAGATAAGATCCTCTGCAGGAATACCACTGTAGAGCAAGCGTTTCACCTCCTCTACCATTCCCTCCTCGAGACGCGCTTTCAAACGGGCATCTATTTTGGCATTACGCAGATCACGGTCAATATCAACACCTATGTAGTATACCTTCTGCGGCAACTCCGGCATATCCTGTTCAGGCATTCCATTCTCAAGAGCAAACTGCTCAATCTCTATAGCTCTTATAGCCCTCTTCTTGGTGTCGAAATCTGTATTGTTGTGAGCCTTAAGCCCCCTTTTCTCCTTCAGCTCTATAAGTATCCGGGCCAGCTCTTCAAGACTCTTTTCTTCAAGTTCTTCTCTAAGCTGCTGATTGGGCTTCACATCCTGCAGGGCATAACCTCGCGTTGCAGCCTCTATGTAAAGGCCTGAACCACCACATATTATTGGCACACGACCATTCTCCTTAACTCTCTTGTAGGCCTCAGAGAAATCTCTCTGATACTGAAATATATTATACTTTTCACCTGCATCAACAATATCCATAAGATGATATGGAACATTTACCTCAACCCCCTCCGCTACAACGGTATACTCGCACAAATCCTTGCCTGTTCCTATATCCATTCCTTTGTAGACCTGTCGGGAATCAGCTGAAATTATCTCCGCTCCATGAATGAATTCTGCCCCTTCAAACCTGCCCAAAGCCAATGCCAGCTCCATAGCAAAACGGGTCTTCCCGCTGGCGGTGGGACCCAGAACACAAATTGCCTCATATTCTGCCACTATTGAAGGCAACTCCTTTTTTAATATCTCTAATGTTATATTTGCCATCTTTCTCAAAAATGCAAACAAATATAGCCTAAAAATCGTTACATTTGCTGTCTTAACAGAATGCTGCTGAAGAAAATTTGAGCAGCGCCAAAAAGTAAAGAGAGATTATGCCCAAAGCAAAGAGCAAAGTAGAGATAAAAAACAGGAGAGCGGGATTTGACTATGAGTTTCTTGACAACTATACCGCAGGCATTGTACTTACAGGAACTGAAATCAAATCAATAAGGGCAGGCAAAGCCTCGCTCGTTGACAGTTATTGCTATTTTGCCCGTAATGAACTGTATGTAAAGAATATGCATGTGGCCGAATACTGGTGGGGTAATCTCAACAATCACGACCCAAGACGAGACCGCAAACTGCTTCTTAACCGCAAGGAACTGCGCAAACTCCAGCGCGCAACCAAAGAGAAGGGCCTTACTATAGTGGCAACACGCCTTTACATTGCAGAGAACGGCTACGCAAAACTCAACATCTCCCTCGCCAAAGGCAAGAAAGAGTATGACAAGCGCGAAACAATAAAGGAGAAGGATATGCGCCGCTCAATGGAGAGAATGTAGAATAGTGGACTGCTACAATTGGTAACTTAACACTTTAATTACAATACCTTGCAAGGACATGATTTTTTTTATTAATTTGCATTCGTTTCAAAACTCAAATTGATTATTAAATAATTATTAGTATTAATCTAACATTTTATGACTATTATGAAAAACAATGTTAATTCTTTCGGTAAAAGCAAGTTCACCTTGATGATTTTGACAATTCTTATCTTGTTGGGTGTTTCATTCACTCTATGTGCATTTGATCATGAAAGAGAGTGCTGTGATTGCGATAAAGGTAAAGAGATAATGTGTATTAATTGTGGATACCCTAATATAAAACATTATCACGACAATGGAAAAACAGAATGTTTTTGTGTGGAATGTGAAGTAGAATGGACAAATTAATGATATTATGAAAAATAAAATCATATACCTTGCAGTTTTAGCAGCTCTATTCGTAGTAGGGTGCTCTGAGCAGAAAAAAGCAAACGGAAACATAATATCAATAGAGGAAGCCCTTGGAAATATTGAGGAGGTTTGTTTGAGCAAATATGCCTCAGAAATAGAGTATATAGTGCTTGACAATTCTGACAGCGTTATGCTTCCCGGCGTAAAGGATCTTCAGATCAAGGGAGCCGGAGAGGATATTTTTATCAGTCATGGAGTCTTCTCGTTGGAGAAAGAGGCTTGCTTCAGATTTACTTCAAGCGGCAAGTTCTGCAATACCATAGGAATAAGAGGCAGAGGGCCCGGGGAGTTTTCACGTCTGAGAAAAGTATATGTTGACCCCGCCCAACGTACTTTTACAATCAGTGATCCGCACAAATTGATAACATACAGTTTTGAAGGTCAATTCATTTCAGAAAAAGCAATCTCTGATTTTACTCCAGAAGAGTCTGCAAGATACAATGTCGGAGCAAAAGAGTACCTCTACCTCGATTACAAGGAACCTGTACTTATCCATAATGAAAATGACACATTGAAGAATATGGACGGCTCAGCAAGATATATATTGCATTACGGCAGTTATGCTCCCGACAGCAAGGGCAAAAAGATTGCAATTCCATCTTCAAAATATGTAGAGACCGACCGTTTTGTAAAGTTCAATGCTCTTCGCACCGCTTTTGCCTTTCCAAATCTGGATGAGCACGACAAGGTGGCTGAGGTTATTTATGACAAGCAGACAAATAGAGCCTGCTCAATGAAAGTAGATTATAACCAACCGTTTGAAGGCTTCACGAATGACCTGGATGGCGGTATCCCATTCTGGCCGGTTTATGCAAGCGAAGGAAAGATGTATCAGATGCTGGATGCTACAGACTTTATCTCATACGCAGAAAAGAGCAACTCTCCCAAAATGAAGGAGGCAGCCGCAAAACTCACAGAAGAGAGCAATCCGGTGCTTATAGTGGTGACGCTTAAATAGGGATTTCCTTAATTTTAAAAAAAATCAGGGTGACCATAAAGGCCACCCTGTTCTGTTTATTGGACTCTTCCTTTTTTCTGCGGTTCTATACGTTTTGCCGGCTCTTTTTTTATTGCTCCCCAAACCAGCAGGCCTATACCCATCAGTACAAAAGGGATACTCAACAACTGGCCCATATTTAATGTCATACCCTGCTCGAATGCCACTTGAGGCTCTTTTATGAACTCTATAAGGAATCTTGTTCCAAAGATACCAATGAAGAATATTCCAAGGAACCACCCCTTCTTCATCTTGTCAAGGGCATAGTGGTAAAGTCCTTTAAGTAAAATACCTGTACCAAGATAACACAACGCCTCATACAATTGGGTAGGGTGTTTTGGAACAACCTCTCCTCTTTGGGCAAAGATAAAGCCCCAAGGAAGATCGGTTTCATTGCCGTAGATCTCCGAGTTCATAAGGTTGCCCAGGCGGATGAACATTGCTGCAAAACAGACCGCAATGGCCAGGTGGTCAAGTAGCCAGATATAGTCAAAATTGTACTTCTTGCCATACTTCTTTATATACCATGCCATACCAATCATAATTCCGATGGTTCCACCATGGCTGGCAAGACCTCCCTCCCACACTTTCAATATTTCTATTGGATTTGCCAAATAATAGTCTGGCTGATAGAAAAGCACATGCCCCAATCTCGAACCCACAAGGGTACAGCCTATAAGCAACCAAAAAAGCGGATCAAGGAGTGTTACAGGCAAACCCTCTCTCTGATAGAATTTTATGAACATATAGTAGCCAAGCGCAAAACCGGCCATAAAAAGAATACCATAATATCTGAAATGGAATGGTCCAATTGCAAAGAGTTCAGGATCTACATTCCAAGTAATTGCCAATAAATCAAACATATCTCTCTATTTTTCCCGACAGTTATTTACTAAAATTATCTTACCAATCTTGAAAAAACACTCAATGGAATTGCCTTGCCAAATTTATCCTTCAAAACAAGCTCTCCATATCCCAGATGGGTTGCTCCAGGGTCAACTGAAGCAGGGCCATTTGGCTCATCCATAAGCTTTACATCTTTAAATCCGAAAGCCGTTCTAACGGCAGTATCTGCCAAAAGTGCCGAGTACCCGTTCGAATAGAGATTAAGCACCATAAAGGCATCTTGAGGGGCAACTATTTTTGCACAATTCTGAAGGAGTTCAAACAGCAGTTCATCAAGTTTCCACTTCTCTCCGTCGGGACCATGACCATAAGCAGGAGGGTCAAGAATAAGGCCGTTATACTGTTTTCCACGCTTAACTTCGCGTTTTACAAATTTAAGGGCATCCTCAACAACCCACCTTATATTATCAAGTCCGCTGCTCTCCATATTACCTTTTGCCCATGTAACCACTTGACGGACAGAATCCAGATGTGTTGTATCTGCTCCTGCACACCTTGCCGCCAATGATGCTGCGCCCGTATATGCAAAGAGGTTAAGCACTTTAGGAAGTTCCTGTTTTCCGCTCTCCTTGAACTTTTTCACCAATCTTGAGCTCTGGGAGTGTATAAAGTTCCAGTTTGGAGCCTGCTCCGGAAATACTCCAACATGCTTGAATGAAGTAAGGCCAAGCCTCAACTTGAAATCAAGATCACCTGCATTATACTTTATATACCACTGGTCAGGCATCTTCTTGAGCATCTTCCATGTTCCGCTATCCTCTTTACCCGATTTTCCAAAACCGGCACCTGTTACAAATCTTGTATGAGCCAATCTGTCCCATTCTCCTCCCGACAAAGTTTTATCCCACAATGCCTTTGGTTCAGGACGAGCCAGAATGAACTGGCCAAAACGCTCCAGCTTTTCAAAATTTCCCGAGTCTATCAACTCATAATCTTTCCAATTCTGCGGAGATTGCAACAACATAAGAGAATAATTTTTGTTTTTAAATGGTATAAGTAATAAAACTTCAAAGATAGTCTAAAAAATTATTACTTTTGCATCCGAATTTAGAATTATAAAATTTGTGGTTATGCAACAAAGTATTGACACTTACAATTTCAAAGGCAAAAAGGCAATCGCGCGTGTTGACTTTAATGTTCCTCTTAATGAGCAGTTCCAGATTACAGATGACACCAGAATCAGAGCTGCTATCCCTACACTAAAGAAAGTTTTATCAGAGGGTGGTTCACTTATCCTTATGTCTCACCTTGGCAGACCAAAAGGCGTAACTGAGAAATACTCTCTAAAACATATTATCTATAGAATTGAAGAGCTTCTTGGAGTAAAAGTTAAATTTGCTGCAGACTGTATGGCTGCCGACGAGGAGGTCAAGAACCTTCAACCTGGTGAGGTTCTTCTACTTGAGAACCTACGTTTCTATGCAGAGGAGGAGGGCAAACCTCGCGGATTGGCAGAGGATGCTACAGACGAGCAGAAGAAAGAGGCTAAAGCTCAAGTTAAAGAGAGCCAGAAAGAGTTTGTCAAAAAATTGGCTTCTTACGCAGACTGTTACATTAATGATGCATTCGGCACAGCACACCGCGCTCACGCATCTACAGCTCTAATTGCAAAATACTTCCCTAATGACAAGATGTTCGGATACATTATGGAGGGAGAGATTAAAGCTATTGACAAAGTTCTCCACAATGGCGAGCACCCTGTAACAGCAATCATTGGAGGAGCAAAAGTTTCATCCAAGATTGGTATCATTGAGCATCTGTTTGATGTTGTTGACAATATGATTATTGGCGGTGGTATGGTTTACACTTTCGTTAAAGCACAGGGCGGAAAAATTGGCAACTCCCTTTGCGAGGATGATCAGATGGAACTTGCTTTGAACATCATGAAAAAAGCTGAGGAGAAAGGTGTAAAACTATACTTCTCTAAAGAGGTTGTTATTGCAGATGCTTTCTCAAATGATGCCAACACTCAAATAGTAAGCAACTTTGAGATTCCAGACGGATGGGAGGGTATGGATGCGGCTCCATCAACTCTTAAAGAGTGGGAAGAGGTTCTTATGAACTCAAAAACAATCCTTTGGAATGGTCCGGTAGGAGTATTTGAGATGCCTGCATTTGCTAAAGGAACCAACTACATTGCAGAGATTCTTGCAAAAGTTACTGAAGAGAATGGCGCGTTTACCCTTGTTGGTGGCGGAGACTCTGTTGCAGCTGTTACCCAAATGGGTTATGCAAACAAAGTAAGCTACGTATCAACAGGTGGCGGTGCAATGCTTGAGTACCTTGAGGGCATTGAACTTCCTGGCATCAAAGCAATCAGAGAGTAAACGTGTATTAAGGGAATAGATCCTTATAGATAAAAGAAGGAGGAAGAGCCACAATCTGTGAATTTTCCTCCTTTTACTTTTCATTCAAGTTCCCTGCTGCAAACAACTGCCAATGGAACTATTTCAACGTCACCACTATAAGCACCGGATTGCTCTCCTCTGTGAGTTTTGATGCCACCTCCTTCATTTTTGGAGAGTTGAATTGCCCGGCCCAATCTATAAATGTTATTGCATCTACAAGTTGGTACATCTTGTTTTGAGTAGTGAGTGAGGGCCAAAATGGGACTCCGTTATCAAGGTCATTAGTAAAACCATCCAATGGAAGCGACTCCTCTGTTTTTATGGCTGTCGTCTTGCCGGTAATTTTATCATAGACCATCTCACAAACCATCTGACGTTTAGATAGATTCGGAAATGCTTTAAAGAAATAGAGAGTTTCAAACAGAATAAATCCATCTGTTTCTGCATAGGTGCTTGCTCTTAACATAACTTTTCTATCTTTTGGCAAGGTTGCACTGTAGTTACCAAAATCAAAGATGTATCTTACTTCACCATTAATACTTCTAACAGTGTCTGAACCTACATTGGTAATAGATGGTATCTTGTAATAAGAATAAATATTAGGTTTATTCTTGCCAATTGCATAGATTTCACGTTCTTCATCAGTAAACTCACTTTTTCTCTTTTCTGATATACAATTGCCTTCCAAATCAAAAGTTATCAATTTACCTCCATCAAATACATCTATCTGCTCTTTCTGATGTACACTCAATGAGATGTCATTCATTAATCTTGCATACTCTCCAGGTCCATTGCCAGTAGTGCCGATTCCATTAAGGAAAACGCCATCACTCGAGAACCTGAAACAAGCAGGACTTTTTGAACTCATCATTTCACGGCATAAAAGGATATCATCTCCCACAGCCCTCAGTTTTAATGATTCCGGACCTGGCAACATTACAGAACTATCAGCAGCAAGTGCTATATAATCTATGTCTGAGGCATATTTACTCAATAATATCTCCTCACTGTTTGATAACACTAATGCATCTTTCAGCGGAATTACATTAATGGCATCGGCATTTTTATTCTGACATCCGCAGAAAATAAAGAAAAAAAGGATATACGTAATGAAAATATGTCTACTATGTTTCATAGTTATTACTATTTATTTACTTCCAGAACAAACACCCGTTTCATCAAACCATATACTTTCACAATAATCACAATGGCAAATCACTCCGTCCTCCGTGTGCCAATGATCTACAACAGCAACACCACAAATAGCGCAAGGAATATCTACAATCTCACATTTTTCTTCATCCGGGGGCAATTCATCTTTTGCCATTCCAAAATAAGACACGAATGATAATGATAAAATTACAGCAACTGTCAAATAGCACTTAGCTATCTTTTCAAAATTTGGTTTACACGTAATAAATTATTTTTAATAATCTAACGATAAAATTACAAAAAAATAAGAATCCGCCATAAAATATTTCACTAACATTAGTGGAGACTAAAATTCTTGGACATTTATTTCAACGTCACCACTATAAGCACCGGATTGCTCTCTTCTGTGAGTTTTGCGGCAACGGTTTTCATTTTTGAAGAGTTGCTCTTTGATGCCATGTAAATAAAATCTGATGCGCTTACAAATTTATAAAGTTTATTTTCTATATGATATTGAGGCCAAAATGGCATACCTCCATCAATATCGTTTGCAAAACCATTGGCATTGAACTTCTTGTTAAAGTTTAGAGAATAGGTCTTGCCGTCAACCTTATCATAAACTATGGGAACCCAACGTTGTGGCTGAGGAATGTTTGGAAATCCTTTGTATGGAAAGATAACACAGAAAAACAGATAATTATCAGTTTCAGAATAAGTGCCATTCCACTCTTCCGGTTCATGAAGATGAACTCCCCCCAAATAAAAATCTTCCATCGCAGTACCTTTCCTGTATCGCCCAAAATCAAGATTATATAATGGCTCAACTTTCAAGATGCCCAAATTATTCTTTATTGCAAAAATGGTATCAGCGCCTCTGGACGCACAGGTAATATTATTCCCATTTGTTTTATACATCCTATACGTTGCTACAACAGAAGAACCTGTTTTTACATCTCCATTAATGACTATAGGTTTCATGGTCCCTCTTCCAGCATAAGTGTTTCCAACAGCCTTATCATCAACTACTTTATTGTTAACCAGATCAAAAATTGAGACTCTCCCCTCGTTTTTATAATCATACAAAACAAGCATCCTTTCATTATCCAACAGTTCTATATTGCAGAAAAAGCATCCCCCCGGATAAAAATCCCACAGATTTATAGACCTGCTGAACTCACCATCTCTATAAACAATTGCATTACAGTAATCAAGCAGCACCAATGTATTGTCAAATCCAGTAACGGAATGTACCCCGTTTATAAATTCTCCCGGGCCTCTGCCATAACTGATTCTTGAAGACTTGAATTGGCCTGTTGATGAAAAAACTTTAAGGAGATCTTGACCGCGCTGCCTTTGGAAAATCAATAAATCTCCACTATCTGAGACCTTTAATGCGAGACTGCGCTCATCAATCAACAAACCGTCAAACTCACCAACATTATCCAATGGAATATACTCTATGGATTTGGCAATCCGGCTCAAACTAAATTCGCATCTGTTATCTAAAGCATTGCCCACAGCAATGGTTTTAACATTACTGTTTGCAATACATATATTCTCAAAAAAAATTCCTGCTATAAAAGCCGCGAACAGCAGATGGAATCTATAGTTATACAACATCATTGTATTTTTTCAATTTACTAGTGATTTATTATTTATATGCCACACTGCAATACCCCATTTTTTCCTGCCAGCGCATTAAAAAAGCAGCCTGCAGAATGATGTGACCCCCAAAAGTTGGACGGTTTAACATTATTAAGAGGCTGACTTAGATTGGAACAGAGCTCGGTATTGCACCGGGCTCTTTCCTTTTAGCCTCAGTTTGATTCTATCATTATTGTAGTAGCGTATATATTTAAC
>JAFZFL010000171.1 GCA_017555925.1 Bacteroidales bacterium
TGATGAACTCTGCAAATGCCAATATGACAGCTGCCGGTAGTGATGCAAAATCAAGGGCTTCCAAATGGAAAGCTTTGAGGTATTCACCAACTTTTAAAGCTCCTCCTACCGGATCTATTGCCTTTAAGAATCCCGACAGAATAAATACTATTCCAACAACAAACCTGCTTAATGCTCTGAGTATAGTCATCTTTTTATCTGATGCTGTTTATAATGTTTGGGCCATTATTTCCAGTGTGGCTCAAGAGCCTTCTCAATATTGGCAAAAATATCTGAAGGTGGAAGCATCTGGCCATCTTCTCCACTGCATTCTACGCGGACAAAATCACTATCTAAAACGGTTTGTTCAAGATAAAGTTCCCTCACATCAATCTGAAATTGGATGCTTGCCTCATGAATGTCCTCCTTGCCCTTAAGATACTCACGGTCGTCGCCCTCGCGGTTCTCTTTAAGCTTCTTGTCAACAAAAGAGATTGGAACATCAAGAAAAAGATTAACATCCGGTCTTGGTATGTCGTATATGTTGTACTCAAGTTCAAAAATCCAGTCTCTCAACTCTTTGGCTTTAACCTTATCCTTTATTTTTGAACACTGGTAAGCAATGTTCGAGTATACATATCTGTCGAGCAGAACGCATCTGCCATCTGCAAGCCACTCCCTTATCTGTTTTGCGGCATCTCTTCTGTCTTCTGCAAAAAGCAGCGCAACAAGTTGTGGATGTACCTGATCGATTGCTCCAAAATCTCCTCTAAGGAACTTTGCAATCAAATCTCCGTAAACAGGTGCGTCAAAACGTGGAAAATGAAGATACTCTAATTTGAGCCCTTTGTTTTGTATATGTTCTTTAAGCAGTTTGACTTGTGTACTCTTGCCGGCACCATCAAGTCCTTCCAAAACTATAAGCATGTTTTCATGATTTTCAGGTTCCAAAGATAATAAATATCTTTGTTAAGTTTTACCAAAAGCAACTTTTTATGGAATTGACCTCAATTGGAGCAACCCGTGCCACTTCAACTCCCATAGTGATGGGAATTATAAATGTAAATGGAGAATCATTTTATTCGGGCAGCAGATGTTGTGACCTCTCATCCTTTTCCCGACAGTTTGATGAAATGGTGGCAGCGGGTGCCGGCATAATTGATATTGGTGCATGTTCGACCCGTCCGGGCAGCACTCCCATAACACTGGAAGAGGAGTGGAAACTTCTTGAAGTTCCTTTGAGATACCTGGCAGAATGCAGGGGAGTCATAAGAGGTAGTGCAGAAAGGAGGCCTAAAATATCAATAGATACATTCAGAAGTGAGATAGTGCGCAGAGCTTATGGAATAATAGGAGATTTTATAGTAAATGACATCTCTGCTGGAGAAGATGACCCTTTGATGCTTCCAACTGTGGGGAAACTTGGCCTTGAATATATAGCAATGCACAAGCGCGGAACGCCAGATACAATGCAACAGATGTGCAACTATCCTAATGGCGTTGTGCGTGAAGTGGCGGAATATTTCCTTGATTTTGAAAAGAGGGCTGAAGATTGTGGTATTGCGGATTATATTGTTGATCCCGGCTTCGGTTTTGCAAAAACTCTGGAACAGAATTACGAACTCTTTATGGGAATGCCGCAACTTATGCAGTTGGTGGGGAAAAGGTTACTTTTGGTTGGAATATCAAGAAAATCAATGATATATAAGCCTCTTGGTGTAACTCCGGAAGAGTCTTTGACAGCAACTGCTGCACTCAACCTTCAGGCCCTTATGCTTGGAGCAGACATTTTGCGGGTACACGATGTGAGGGAGGCGGTCCAATGCGTCAAACTCCACTCCCTTTTGGCAACTGATAGGATATGATTAGATTCTGGTTTTGCAGGTTGTTGATAAACAGAGTGTTGCTGGGAGCAAAATTAGATTTTAAATTTGTCGGGATTATATAATAACAGTACTTTTGTAAAAGTTTATTAATATTATTAAAGGAGGTAATTATGTTAAAACGTTGTTTTGGATTTTTTATGATATTGGCTTCAATTTGCTTTACGACTTTGGCGTTTTCTTCATGTTCGTCGGGTTCTGCAGGCAAGGGAGATGATGATAAAATAAAGGTGATAGATATTGCAGGGAGTATGGCTGCAAAGCCGGTGGAGGTGAAGTTAAGTGAATTGGCAGAAAGCATTGAGTATATACCAATTGATATGGGGGAGGAGTTCTTTCCAGACTATAAGATGATGGATATGATAGTTGATGAGGATGCTTTCTGTTTTGTTCCCAAACCAAACTTTCCGGATGGTGCAATTACCTGTTTGTCGTCAGATGGAAAATTGGTCTCCTCTTTCAAGCATATTGGAAGGGCGGAGAACGAGTATATAGTACCATTGGGTGTAATATTGGATAAAACAAGTAATATGTTTATACTTAATGATGCAGAAAGGGCAATAAAATATTATACACGTGAGGGAGATTATGTAAAATCTTTTATGTATGATGAGATTGGAGATTATAGGTTTTTAGTTCCAGGAATTATCCCCTTTGGTGGTAAAGTAAAGTATTTGGCACGCCATAAAGAGAATAATAACCTCTATTCGTTGGAGTTTGATGATAATGGCAAGATTGCTTCCAGTCAAATAATTATTGATTACAGTAATATCCCTGAAGAGAATTGGACAAATCCGGCGGTAAAATACTCTTCGGAAATTATATCCAGATTTAACGGCAATTTCCTTATGCTTCATAAATTTGAGGATATACTTTATAACTATAATGGCTTGGGAACTGCTCAAGTGGCGTTTGGTCTTGATTTTGGTAATTTAAAAGAGGGAGTTGAAAGAAAAGTGATGATTGGAGGCTATAGTAATGAGATGCCTGAATTTCTTATTTTGCAAATGATTTATAGAACGCAATATTTTGATAACCTTTCTCCTGAAGAACGTATGAACTATCTTTTGATTGACAAGTCTACAGGGAAAGGTGTGCTTCTGGCTAAAGATGGAGAGAATAATGCCTATTTCAAAAATGACCTTGATGGTGGAATGCCGTTCTTCCCTTATCATATTGAGGGTAATAAAATGTATCAGATAGTTGATGCATATAAGTTTATTGAGTATGCAGAGAATTCTTCTTCCCAGGCAATGAAAAAGGTGGCTGAAGGTCTTACAGAGGAGTCAAACCCTGTTATTATAGTAGTAACATTAAAGTAGATATTAGAAATGAAAAAGGTATTTGAAAGATGTTTGAGTGCTTTCTCATTCATGCTGTTGAGCGTAGTGATGGGAGCTCTCCTGGCCGGATGTGGAAACAATAAAACGGCAGGCAGTGGAATAGCGGTTCTGAATATAGAGCAGGCTATGGATAATGTTGAACAGGTGAAGATGAGCAAATACTTCTCAAAGATAGAGTATGTGCCTCTTGAGACAAAACCGGATGTTCTGGTAACAGATGTATCCATGACTGATATGTTTCCGGCAGATGACAGAATTTATGTTATGAATAAAGAACGGTTAGGACCAACAACAACACTGAGCTTTGATTATTCGGGTAAGAGTCTTCCTTTCAAAGCTGTTGAAGGCAGAGCAGAGGGTGAGTATGTGCAGGGTAATTCTCTCCGTCCATATAATGATGGTGTATATATGTTGGATGTCCAGCAAGTAATCAAGTATGATAAAGAGGGAAATTACTTGAAGTCGTTGCCGCTCGATAATGTGTTTTATATGATTAATTCGTTTGAATTGTTGGGCGATGATATAATATATGTGTATGACAATTCCCAAATAAAAGAGGATATACTTTATGTTATGGATGGCGACTTTAACAGGAAATTTGAGAAGAGTTTGGGTAAATATGAACTTGAAACAAAAATGAGGAATATTGGTCCTGGTGGTGAGAGTGTGCCTGTAGTGTCAAGATCATCACAACGTGCCAACTTTGTAAAATCAAAGGATAAGATTTTCATAATGGGTTATGGAGATACAATTTCTTCAATTAAAAGTGTTGATTGTGAGCTTGTAAGTGAGTATGTTGCTGATTTGGGAAGGTATGCAAAGGGGTTGAAACCTTCAGATGTGAGGAGTGTGTTTATGGAGACTCCTGCTTTTACATTGTACAGGGTTGTTTTTTCGGTACAAGGTTTTCCAAATATAGATAGAGAGGATAGAATAGTGAATTGTTTATATGACAGGGCTACAGGAAAGAGTGTGAGACTGAAGAAAGAGGAGGCATATACCTTGGAAGGAAATAGTGCATCAGGAACAGGCTTTGTAAATGACCTTGATGGTGGAATGCTCTTCTCTCCTAAAGAAGTTTATGGAAATAAAATGTACCAGCTTGTGAATGCATATAAATTTATTGAGTATGCAGAGGCTACCGGTTCAGAAGCAATGTTGAAGGTGGCAGAAAAACTTGATGAGGAATCCAATCCGGTATTGGTGATTGCTACCTTAAAATAGTTGTACTAAAGCAGTTATACAAAAAAAGCGTTCCATTTGGAACGCTTTTTTTATGACTGTTTGTCAAGGGAAGTACTTATAGGGTTCTCTTGATTTCTACAATCTGGTAAGCCTCAATAATATCTCCAACTTTAATATCGTTGTAGCCCTCAATGTTAAGACCGCAATCGTAGCCGCTTTGAACCTCCTTCACATCATCTTTGAAGCGTTTCAATGAGCCAAGAGCACCAGTGTAGATTACTATACCGTCACGGATTACGCGTACTTTGGCATTTCTGTTAAGTTTGCCCTCTTTAACCATACAGCCGGCAATTGTACCAACTTTTGATATTTTGAAGGTCTCTCTAACCTCGGCAGTTGCAGTAACCTCCTCTTTCTCCTCTGGAGCAAGCATACCCTCAATACCGCTCTTAACCTCATTGATTGCATCATAGATAACAGAGTAAAGTCTTATCTCAATCTCTTCTTTATCTGCAAGTTTGCGGGCAGAAGATGAAGGTCTTACCTGGAATCCGACAATAATTGCATTTGATGCCGCTGCCAACAATACGTCAGACTCCGAGATGGCACCCACAGCCTTGTGGATAACGTTTACGTGAATCTCCTCTGTTGAAAGTTTGATCAATGAATCTGAAAGTGCCTCAATTGAACCGTCAACATCACCTTTGATAATAACGTTAAGCTCCTGGAAGTTTCCAATTGCAATTCTACGTCCAATCTCCTCAAGGGTAATATGTTTCTGAGTTCTTAAGCCCTGGATTCTCAAAAGCTGCTCGCGTTTGTTTGCAATATCCTTAGCCTCTTTCTCGTCATCAAATACATTGAATGTCTCACCTGCTGTAGGCGCACCGTTCAAACCGAGTATTGATACCGGAGTAGACGGACCTGCCTCTGTAACCTTCTGGCCGCGCTCGTTGAACATAGCCTTAACTTTACCGGTATAGCATCCGCTCAACATAATGTCTCCTACGTGAAGAGTACCGCCCTGAACAAGAATAGTAGCCAAGTAACCTCTACCTTTATCAAGTGAAGACTCAATTACTGTACCTATAGCCTTTTTGTTAGGGTTGGCTTTAAGTTCAAGCATATCTGTCTCCAAAAGAACCTTCTCCAACAAATCCTCAACTCCAATACCCTTCTTTGCAGAAATCTCCTGGCACTGGTATTTTCCACCCCAGTCTTCTACAAGAATGTTCATTTGTGAAAGCTGCTCCCTAATCTTCTCCGGATAAGCACTTGGTTTGTCAATCTTGTTTATGGCAAACACCATAGGCACACCTGCTGCCTGAGCGTGGTTAATGGCC
This sequence comes from Bacteroidales bacterium, assembly GCA_017555925.1. The sequence goes on from JAFZFL010000171.1 coordinate 5,734, forward strand.
TCAACAGTTTGTGGCATTATGGCATCGTCGGCCGCAATTATAATGATGGCCAAATCTGTAATCTTTGCACCGCGGGCACGCATTGCAGTAAATGCTTCGTGTCCAGGGGTGTCAAGGAAAGTAATTCTTCTGCCACTTGGAAGCATAACGTTGTATGCTCCAATATGCTGGGTAATACCACCTGCCTCGCCGGCAATTACATTGGCTTTCCTTATGTAGTCAAGCAATGAAGTTTTACCGTGGTCAACGTGACCCATCACAGTAATGATAGGAGGACGCTCTTCCATGTTTTCAGGGCTGTCAACGTCATTCTCCTCGTTGATGGTCTCCTGAATCTCTGCGGTAACAAAGTCAATCTTATATCCGAACTCCTCTGCAACAAGAACAAGAGCCTCGGCATCCAAACGCTGGTTGATAGAAACCATCAGACCAAGGTTCATACATGCCTCAATAACTTTTGTTACAGGTACATTAATCATTATAGAGAGGTCGTTTACAGTAACAAACTCAGTAACTTTCAAGATGTTGCTGTTTTGTTGCTCAAGAGCCTCCTCTTCCATCATCTTCTGGGTATTGAGCTCTCTCTTCTCCTTTCTGTATTTGGCACCCTTGCTCTTGCCCTTACCCTCTACCATTCTCTGGTAGGTCTCTTTAATTTGCTTTTGTACCTCGTCCTCGTCAATCTCGACCCTTACAGGTTTGAATTTGTCTTTCTTGTTGTGTTTTCCACCACCTTGAGGCTGGTTGTTGCCCTTGCCACCCTGTTGTTTGTTGTTAGGGTGTTGCTTGTTGTTCTGGCTGTTGTGGTTGCCACCATTGTTGTTCTGGCCTCCACCCTGCTGTTTGTTAGGGTTTTTGCCAGCCTCTTTGGCAACATCTACACGCTCTTTCTGTTTATGTATGCGCTCACGTTTGCCTTTGCCCTTCTCTTTTTTCTTCTCAAATTGGGAAAGATCAATAGTGCCGCTGATTTTTGGACCTGTAAGTTTTTCAACTTTAGTCTCAATGTGTTCAATTACAACTGGTTGAGGAGTCTCTTCTTTCTTTGGTGCCTGTTGGGTAGGTTGGGTGTTTGCAGCTGTTTTTGCAGGTTGTGGCTGCGGTTTGTGTTGTTGCATCTCTTTAGCAGGTGCACTCTGTACATTTGCCTGTTTGGAAGCTGGTTGTGCATTGTTCTCCTTAACAGCTTGTGCGCTGTTTGCTTTGGCATTGTCGTTTGTCTTCTCTTTAGCAGGCTGCACACTGTTCTCTTTAATGCTCTCAGCTGCCTTTGCTACAGGTGTTGCCTGAGAATCAGGCTGCTGTTTAGGTGCAACAGGTTTGTTAAGATCTATTTTTCCAAGAATCTTAGGACCTTTGACCTCCTCTACAGAAGTTTTAATAAAGAGTGTTTTAGGTTCATCCGCAACCTTCTCATTGCGGGAGTTGTCTTTTTCTGTAATCTCTTTTACTTTGATTACCACTTTTTTAGACTCCTCTTTCACAATTTGCTCTTTACGGAACTCCTTTTCTACAAGCTCATAAGCGTTGGCAGGAATTTTTGCATTAGGATTGGCCTCAATGGCAATTCCTTTTTTGTTAAGAAACTCAACAAGGGTACCCATTCCAATGTTGAACTCCTTCAATACTTTGTTTACTCTGATTGTTTCGTTTGCTGTCATATAACTCCTCCCAATTTACTTATACATTATCTTCAAATTCCGCTTTAAGAATGCGTTGTACTTCAATTGCAGTCTCCTCTTCCAAATCGGCTCTCTTAACAATATCCTGTACACTCAATGCCAACACACTCTTGGCTGTATCACAACCAATACCCTTAAGGGCATCAATGATCCAACCGTCAATCTCATCTGTAAACTCCGACAACAATACATCCTCTTCCTCCTCCTCAAGCTCTCTGAACACCTCAATATCTTTTCCAACAAGCATACTTGCCAATTTGATGTTTGTGCCGCCCTTGCCAATTGCAAGTGAAACCTCTGACGGGTTCAACGATACATAAATCTTGTTGTCCTCATCGCTCACCTTTATAGATGAAATCTTTGCAGGACTCAATGCTCTCTGAACAAGAAGCTGTGTATTGTTTGTCCAGTTGATGATATCTATGTTCTCATTCTTCAACTCCCTTACAATACCGTGGATACGAGAACCTTTAACACCAACACAAGCTCCTACCGGATCAATTCTCTCATCATAAGACTCAACAGCAACTTTGGCTCTCTCACCAGGGATTCTCACAATCTTCTTGATGGTAATCAAACCGTCAAAAATCTCAGGAACCTCCTGCTCAAACAATCTCTCAAGGAATGCAGGCGCAGTTCTCGAAAGGATAATTACAGGAGAGTTGTTCTTCATTTCAACTCTTGAAACCACTGCTCTTACAGCATCGCCTTTTCTGAAGAAATCAGAAGGAATCTGTTCGCTCTTAGGCATTAGAAGCTCATTGCCATCTTCGTCCATAACAAGCACCTCTTTTTTCCACACCTGGTAAACCTCGCCAACAAGAATTTCACCAATCTTCTCTTTATAAGCATTGTAAAGGTTAGCCTTCTCAATATCCATAATTCTACCCTGAAGATTCTGGCGCAAATTGAGAATGCCTCTTCTTCCAAAACTGCTCAATTTTACCTCTTCGGCAAACTCTTCACCAATCTCGTATGAGTTGTCTATTTTGTCAACCTCCTCTTTTGAAATCTGGGTATTCGGATCCTCCACAACATCAACAACGGTTCTGTTTCTCCAGATCTCAAAATCACCTTTGTCAATGTTGATGATGATGTCAAAATTATCTGCGCTACCATACATTCTTGCCAGCTGAGTGCGGAAAATATCCTCCAGTACACTCATCATTGTTGGCCTGTCAATATTCTTAAGCTCTTTAAACTCTGCAAATGTGCTTACTAAATTTAGCCCTTCCATATTAATTTTTTATTTTATTATTTTTCTATTTCTGTCCCGACAGTTTTTATTTGAATTTGATTACTGGTTTGCATGATTTTATCTGCTCATAAGTGTAAGGGGTAACAGTATCCTCCTGAACCTTCTTCTTTGCACCCTCTCTCTTTACCATTTTTGAGGTTGTGAGTTCGAATCCTGCCTCTGTAATGCCGCCAAGGATGCCTTTAACCTTTCCGCCCTGTTTCAAAACCACTTCAACCTCCTGACCGTTGAACTTGCGGTATTGACCGATAACCTTGAAAGGCTGGTCAAGACCTGCCGACGAAACTGTAAGGGAATAATCTTCTACATCCCTGTCAAAAGCGGTTCCAACAATCTTGTCAATAGCTACACAATCTTCAACCTTTACAGAGCCTTCGCTCCTTTCAACTGTAATGGTAATGTCATTCTCTTTGGAGATTTCAATGTCTACCAAAAACAAACCGTTGTATTCCAGATAACTGGCAATAGTTTCATTTAATGCTTCCCTTGTAATCATATCTGTTGCAAATAAAACTAAAGGGCAACCGCACGCGGTCACCCTCAAGCCTCTCATTTCAAGCGCAAAGTAACGGAAAATTTGTTAAAAAAGCAAATAAATGAGCTTATTTTAATAGTGGAAGTATCTCTTTTTCAAAAATATTCTTCTCAATTATCCTGTAATGGGGCTGATATGTGGAGTTGAATATGTTGCTGTGGTGCAATACATATTTTCCCTGCTGGAGCAGATCATCTATTTTTGCGGAGTCTTCCTTGAAACCATTAATAGTGGGCGCAGCCTCCTTTATTGAGGGTAAAGCCTTGTCCCATATGCTCTTCCACTCCCTTATAAGTGATGAGTCAACACCTTTTGCGCTCTTTACAAAGGCTTCGGTAAAACTCTCCAACGGCACAAGACCCTCTTTTATGACCGACAGGTTCACTCTGTAGTAGTTGCCCATCCAGCTGCAGGCTTCATAGTGGTCTCCAGAGAGTGTGGTGGCAGCTTCAATCTCTTTGGCAATGTATAAACTGGCTGTTTTACTGTCGGGAATGATATGTGCAGGCCCCATATAATCCTGGAATGCTCCCTTGTATATATCCTGTAGGGTGATGAGAGGGTATTTTTCCACTGCGCCGGTTATGTATGCGGCAATATTGCGGTCGTTTTCTTTTTGGGGAGCTTTTGGTTTGCATGATGATATGCCTGTGCAGAGCAGCATCAGTGCCAATATTTTGATTGCAGGTAAATGTATGGAGGTAAAAAATGGTGATTTTTCCATTGTTTTCAAGTGCAGTCTGTTTATTTCTCTTGCGTTGTTTTAGGGGTAAAGTTATAGGAAAAAACACAAATGTTTGCTAAATTTGCTCGTTTTCAATTTAAAAATATCTGGTATGGAAGTTACAGCGGAAAGAATTGCACAGCATTTTAATGGTGAAATTATTGGAGATCCAAATGTTAAGGTCTCTTCGGTGGCAAAGATAGAGCAGGGCAAACCAGGAAATATATGCTTTTTGGCAAATCCCAAATATGAAAATTATCTTTATACTTGCAAGGCAAGTATCATTATCATAAACAAAACATTCAAACCTAAAGAGCCAATAGCTCCAACACTTATTCTGGTTGATAATGCTTATGAGGCAGTTGCTTCTCTTTTGGATCTTTTGAACACTTTGAAAAGGGAGCAGAAGAGGGGCAGGTCGTGGCTCTCAAAGTGTGCCTGGAGCAGCAAGATTGGCAAGGGCGTTTATGTTGGCCAGTTCTCGGTTGTGGGTAGAAAGAGTGTCATTGGTAACAATACCCAAATCTATCCGCAGGTCTATATTGGAAATAATGTGACAATCGGAGAGAATGTAATTCTTTATCCGGGAGTTAAGATATATGATGGCTGTAAAATTGGAAACAACTGCATTCTGCATGCAAATGTTGTAATCGGCTCAGACGGTTTCGGATTTGCTCCAACTCAAGATGGCTCTTACAAGAAAATTCCTCAGACCGGTATTGTTATTCTTGAAGATAATGTTGAGATTGGTTCAAATACAGTTGTAGACCGTGCAACAATGGGAGCTACAATAGTAAGGAAGGGAGTAAAACTCGATAACCTTATTCAGATTGCCCATAATGTTGAGATAGGGGAGAATACCGTAATTGCTGCACAGAGCGGTGTGGCTGGTTCTACCAAAGTGGGCAAAAACTGTATGTTTGGCGGACAGGTTGGAGTATCCGGCCATCTTGAGATTGCAGATGGTGTGCAGTTGGCGGCCCAAACCGGAGTTCAGGGCAGCGTAAAACAGGAGAAGGCTGTTATGATGGGTTCCCCTGCACTTGATTACAGAACATATATGAAGGCATACGCCATCTTCAAGAGACAGGCAACCGGAAAATAGAGTGTTTTAATAATTTGAAAGAACAATAGGATATAAATTCAGATCGTTCTTTCTGGTAGCCATTAGCGTGGCTCTAATGTGATATGAACCCCAAAAGTTAGACAAAAACTTTTGGGGTTTTGTTATGTTAAAAAAGAGAAAGAAACACGGCTATGCAGAACGATTGAAGTATATGCATATGCTTGAGAATGGTATTAGTAAGACGTTTATTGAACAGGAA